>JAEEXW010000401.1 GCA_016287995.1 Bacteroidales bacterium | reverse complement strand
ATATTTGTGCGGAGAAAAATTAAAGGAATCATTATGTTACAGTCTGATATAGAACCGCTTTTGAATGTATTCCGCCGCCGGCTTGCAGGAGTGCAGACAACTTTCAAGCGTTATCTTTACAATCAAATAGAGTGGACAGACCGTCTGATAGGTATCAGAGGCGCAAGAGGTGTGGGCAAAACTACGTTGCTGCTCCAATACATCAAGGAAAACTTCAAGGACAAAAGCAAGGTTTTTTGGGTTTCACTTGACAATCTGTGGTTTAAGACCAACAGCCTTTCTGAACTCGTGGAGTATCTTTACAATCAAGGCGTTACATCGCTGTTTTTTGACGAAGTACACAAGTTTAAGGATTGGAGTTTGTATCTTAAAAACTTTTATGACGGCTATCCTGATTTGCAAATAGTTTACACGGGTTCGTCAATGCTGGAAATTGACAATTCAAAAGCAGATTTGTCGCGCCGTCAGATACTTTATACGCTTGGTAATATGTCTTTCAGGGAATACCTTGAATTTACCAAGACTATTACGCTTGCTCCCGTTTCAATCGAAGAACTGCTCAAAAATCACATTGACATCGCTATGGAGATTATGCCCAAGATTAAAGTGCTTAAATGTTTCGGAGACTATCTGAAACAGGGATGTTATCCTTTTACGGGTGAAATCAAAGGCGGCTTTTATATGCGGCTAAATTCTGTAATTCAACTTGTTATAGAGAGCGATATGCCCGCATCGGTGGATGTTTCGTATTCCACAGTGGAAAAAACCAAAACCCTGCTTATGCTCACGGTAAGCAATGTGCCGTTTGAAGTCAACATTTCCAGACTTGCAGAATCGTTGGGTTCCAACCGCGACAGTTGCCTGAAAATGCTTTACACATTGGACAAGGGCAACATTATTTCGCTGCTGACCAAGGACACAAAGAATTACAGGCATCTTACAGCACCAAGCAAAGTGTATCTTTACAACACCAACCTAATGTATGCGCTGTCAAACAAGATTGACATAGGCACTCTGCGTGAAACGTTTTTTTTCAATCAGATGCAACTGTTGTTTGATGTCCGTTATCCCAAGACGGGCGATTTTCTTGTTGACAACAAGTATCTTTTTGAAGTGGGCGGACAGAACAAAACTTATGACCAAATCAAGAATATTCCGCAAAGTTATCTTGCCATTGACGGCATAGAATCCGGCATGGGAAACAGAATTCCGCTGTGGATGTTCGGGCTGTTGTATTAAAAAAAAACGGGATTGTTCTATAAAAAAACAATCCCGTTTTAAGAAAATTATTTCAATAAATTACCCAAAATACTCCTTACGAAACCGCCTAAAATTCCGCCGGAAGAAGAAGACTTCTTTTTGGAACCGCTGCCAAAAATACTTTTGGTAATTTCGCGAGTTGCAGTCCTTGCCACCGTATTGGCAACGTTGCCGAGAATTTTTCCCGTTGCAGACGGCTTTGTGGACGTATTTTTTTTCGCTTTTTCTTTATCCTCTTTTGCCTTTTCCTTTGCTTTTTCGGCTTCGAGTTTTGCTTTTTCTTCCTCGGCTTTACGTTTTTCGGCTATTTCAAGAAGAACTTCAAACGCGCTTTCCCTGTCAACAGCCTTGTCATATTTGCCGTAAATGCGCGATTGACGGATAATCAACTGCCGCTGAGTGTCGTTGATTGCGCCAATTTGACTGAGAGGGAAAAGTATTTTGCAGCGTTCAACCACCGAGGGTGCGCCTTTCTCGTCAAGAAAAGAAACCAAGGCTTCACCAGTTTCAAGGCTCTGAATAGCCTCTTCGGTGCTGAAAGCGGGATTTGGACGGAAACTTTCAGCAGCGGCTTTTACCGCTTTTTTATCTTTGGGAGTATAAGCCCTCAAAGCGTGCTGAACTCTGTTTCCAAGTTGTCCCAAAATTGCATCAGGAATATCAGAAGGCGACTGCGAAATAAAATAAATGCCAACACCCTTACTTCTTATCAAACGGATAACTTGCTCTATTTTGTCAACCATAGCCTTGGAAGTGCCGTCAAAAAGCATGTGCGCCTCGTCAAAAAAGAACACCAATTTCGGCAAATCCATATCCCCTACTTCGGGCAAAGTTGCGTAAAGTTCGCTCATAAGCCAAAGCATAAACGTAGAATAAAGTTTTGGCTGCAACATCAGTTTGTCAGCCGCAAGGACGTTCATAACGCCTTTTCCGCCTTCTGTTGAAAGCAAATCCTGAATATCAAAAGCCGGTTCGCCGAAGAATTTTTCGCCGCCCTGATTTTCAAGCGCGAGCAGCGACCGCTGGATAGCACCGATACTTTGAGGTGTAATATTGCCGTATTGTGTGGTAAATTCAGAAGCATTTTTTGCAACAAAATCCAACATCGAACGCAAATCTTTCATGTCAAGAAGCAAAAGTTCGTTGTCGTCGGCAATGCGGAAAACTATGTGGAGAATGCCCGTCTGAGTTTCGTTCAAGTCCAAAAGTCTTGCCAACATATCGGGTCCCATTTGAGAAATCGTGCATCTCATCGGGTGTCCCTGCTCACCGAAAACGTCAAAGAATCTCACCGGACAAGACTGAAACTCAGGGTTTTCGATTTGAAACTCCGTTAAGCGTTTTTCGATAAAGCCCGACATTTTTCCCGCCTGACTGATACCGCTCAAATCGCCTTTCATATCCGCCATAAAACACGGCACGCCCGCCTGACAAAACGTCTCCGCCAAAACTTGAAGCGTTACGGTTTTTCCCGTTCCCGTCGCACCGGCGATAAGTCCGTGGCGGTTTGCCATTTTTCCGATTATTGACACATCACCTTTTTCGCAATGCGCTATATAAAGTCCTCTGTCTTTTATGTACATATTTTTTTAGGTTTAAAAATTTGCGCCAAGTTATATTTTTTTGAGGAGATAACAAATTTTTTTCTGTTTTTTTTATAAGACCAATTTTTACAAAAATGGAGTGCTGGCGTCTCCGCCTGCTTTGCAAGCGTTTGCAGGCAGGGATGCCTGCGTTCCAATTATCCTGCTTTTTTGCTTTTTTTATCAATGGTTTATGTTTCGTTTTTTATTTTGCAGGGGTTTATGTTTGTACGA
>JAEEXW010000400.1 GCA_016287995.1 Bacteroidales bacterium | reverse complement strand
AGCAGAACTTAATGTTAGATGTTATTTATCTCGTTGAAATCAACGGGTTGGAAATATTGTGATAGTAATAAAGTTGCAGTTTAAGTCTTTGCGAGAGTTGATAGTCTGCCGTTGTCCGTATAGAATAACTCCTCTGACCCGCCGAAATCTCGTTGTACAAGTCTTCAATCTCTCTCAAAATCGTCTTGTCATTGTTAATAACAAAATCCGTCCGCAAATCCAAATCAGATTTCAAACGTTTTGAGCCCGATGATGTACGTATGTTAAAAGGCAACTGCGCAAATTTATAACCTAAACCAATAACCCATTCCTTTTTGTATGCCTCGGTTATTTGCGAGTTTGCAAAGGCCAAAGTCATAAGCCTCGTTCTACGGTATTCCAACTTAGTACTAAGCATGTTAACCCACGAAATATCCACGCCGAACAGCGGATTAAACCTTTCTTCCAAGGTTACTGAACCTATTTCGTATTGAGGGATAAATTGATTGTTGACATCATAACGTACAAAACTCTGCCCGTACTTTTCCTCCTCTTCAAACGAATAATTTGCATTATTCTTAAAATTTGAAACCGAATAAGTACAAGTATAAGCATGTGTCAGCATAGCCGACCTGACATAATCCTTCAACAAAGCAATATTTCCAAAACCTTTGTAATTGACACGCCAATTAGGAAGCGGCATTTTCAAAAACGGATTCAGCGAAATTTTTTCAGGATTAATACCCGAATATGCCGCTAAAAACGCCGGCAACAAAACATCTTGATGTATTAGCGAATAACCGTCAGGCATACCTTCTTCGTTTTTAGCAGGCGTGTAGAGCGATGTCCGTGAAGCACGCTGCTCTGCCTGACGGTCTGCTATTGTAGAGCGCGATTCCAAAAATTTGGAATATGTTTCCAAAGAATAATCGTCGCCGACTTTTTTAAATGCCGTTTTTATCATATTAAAGGTTGCCCGATAGTTTCCCGTTTTGACACGCGAAGAAGTTTCCCAAGTCTCGCCGCCAGTCCAGCCGTAATAATCTTCCGTATTGAAAAGCATTGTGCGGTCAAAGTTTACGTCGATTCTAAACGTGTTTACCGGCTCTACTGTCAGTCTTACGCCGATATTGTTGCCCTTTGTATACAAAACCGGATCCATCAACGTTGAATCTTTTACAAGCCACGATTTTTCGGAAGCGCGGTAATGAAATTCGTCGCTGTTAAGAGCCATAATATACGCAAAACCCGGCGCAAGAGCCCCCTGATAATTTTCCATTCCGAGAATTTTTGTACCGGAAAGATAACCCCTTGTTGTGTTTGCACGTTGATTTTTATACGAAATCGACACGTTGCGAACCGAAAACAGCGACATCAAAGCATAATCCGAAATCACCAAAAGCGGCGAATCGTTAACAGGTTTTTTGCCCGTAACTTTTATAGAACAATTTGCGTAATCGTCCAAGGCAGTAAACTTAACTTTATTTCTGTCAACAATCTGAATATCGCCGTCAATTTTCTTGCCGTCAGCGTCAAAAACTTCCACCTCAACTTCCATTGTACCGAGCGAATGTACAATGTTGCGCTCCTTGTTTTTGAAAAAGCGGAGATTGCTTTTTTGATAAACCACTTCACGTTTTTCCTTTGAAGCGTTTTTTCTGCCGTCCTTACCGAAACGTCCCATAACGGTTTTAAAATACGGTACGTTTTTGTAAACGCGCTCCAAATTCAGGCTGCCGTTCAAGGTCAAAATACCAGAATTGCTAATTGTGTTTCCGTGGTCAATTGTGTATTTTTGACCGTCTTCATTCTCGGTTTCAATCGGCTCATTTCCGTCTTCCCAATGATAATCGGCATTGTAAATGGCATTTGCAGAAGTCCATCTCAAACCCGGAATTTTTGAAAGCGGTATTTGCCAGTCAAATTTCATATTTTGACGGTAATCAGTGTTGTGTCCCCAGTCAAAAATTTTCATAAACAAGGTATCACGCTTTCTCTGAACCTCTTCCAAATCGGTGTTATCAAGTCGTCCGTCGGGGTCAACCTGAGCCTCAGTATGTGCAGAAAGCGAAAATTTTAAATTCTGTGTCAACTTGTAACGCACCTCGTAATTGCGTTGCCACATAAATTCTTTTTGATAAGACGGCGTTAAAAATTGCGCCTGATTATCAATATTTCTGTACTCAACAGCAGAATAATTGCGGTTGATATTGGCGTTGACCGAAATCATTGTCGGAAGTAGATAAAAGTTAAAATCCCGGATCAACTCAAAATTTTTGTTATGCAAAAATTTTACTTTTGAAAGCGGTTTGTAATTCTTCGGATTGTAAGTGTAATTGTATTCAACCGAGGATTGCAACATTCTTTCTAACTGAGATTTTATCGTAGAATTGTGCATATAATATTCCGAATACGCTACGCCCGCCGTAAAATTTGACACATGGTAAAACGGTTTTTGTTTCGGCTTTTTCGGTTGCTTTTTATCGTCCTTTTTGTCGTCAGGATTGTTTTTTAATTCTTTTTCCATTCGAGCGGTTTCTTTTACCTCCTCGCTACGACCTTCGATATGGATATTGGTCATATTAAGACTTTTACGCTTTTCGTAAGTAATGCTACGATCGCGGACATCATCTTTTTCGGCTTTTGAAAGTTTCGGGTCTTTGAGTGTAACGTCAAGTTCGATGTCAGGGTCAAGAGGGTTGTATTTCGGAAGTTCGTAGTTTTCAGAATATCCGAAATAAAGCGGCATCCTAACATTGTAATCGGGATTAAAAAACTTTCCAACCTGAAACAAAGTCGAAAAATCATATTGATAAACTCTTTCTTGATGACGCTCTGAAACACGTTTTTCAATACTTCCAAAACCGGGCGTATGAGTGTAACCCGAAACCGTAACCGTTGCCAAATCCGCTAACTGTAATTCCATTTTAGCACGAGCCGCCCAGCCGCCGTCTTCATTGAAGTCTGTGAGTCTCAACTCGTTAACCCAAATTTCAGCACTTTTATCCATACCATCGTCTTCCTCATCGTTTTCGGTCATTGACGGGTTTCTAACACCAATCATAATTGTCTTAATATTAGAAAGATTCGGACGCGCCA
>JAEEXW010000399.1 GCA_016287995.1 Bacteroidales bacterium | reverse complement strand
ATCAAGAAACCGTAATAGACGAGTTTGTCGAAAGGATTATAAACAATTGTAAAAGCGACCAGCAGTTTGAGTGTAACGTCAACGATGCTTATGTACGCAAACGCTGACATTTTTTCGTGGGCAATGATTACTGCATTGTATGGTACGCTCAGAAGGTTAAGTGCAAATGTTACTACCGAAAATTGAAACACCCAATTTGCGGCGGCAAGCCTTTCTTCGGGAATTACCATTTTATTGTTAAGAAACCAAATGCCGATGGTTTCCATTAAAATGGTAATTATCGCGATTAGAATTACTTGGATGTTTACAGATGTGCAAAATATTTTTTTTAGTTTGTCAATATCACCTTTGCCGAGTTCAAATGTTATGAATCTGCTTATTGCGCTTGATAGTGAGCCGCTCAATATTCCGAACATCGCCACCACTCCGCCAACAACATTGTAAATTCCGTAGTCTTCGATGCCAAGCGCATTGAGAATGACGCGGCTCGTGTACAGCGTCACGCCCATTGTCAGGAGCATACGGAAATATAGCAGCAGTGTATTTTTCGCTATCCTTGTAGTATTGGAACCTGTCGGCATAATAACTATTTAGACCATACTTAAAAAAATATAGTCAATATATTATATTTAAAGTGTAAGCTTCTGTATTACAGTTTGTTGATTTCGGCTTCGGAAAGTTGGGTTGCCTTAACAATATCTACAATAGATATTCCCATTTGTTTGAGGTTTCGGGCAATTGCTAACCTTTCTTCCAATCTACCTTCTTGTCTGCCCTCTTCTCGCCCTTCTTGTCTGCCTTTTTCTTCGGCTCTTTTTTCAGCACCTTGAATAGCAGATTTTTCTGTGCTGATGTCAAGCCAATATTTTCTATACGCTGCTAATTCCGTATCCGTATAGGCTGACGTTTTTACTATTTCAAGTGCCTCGCTGATTTCTTCATTTGCCAAAAGGTCTGTCTCTACGTCGGTAGTTTCTTCGTTGATTTGTGTTAAAAACTTCAACCACAAATTTTTCATTTTTTCGTCGCCACGATTCGACGGCTTAAACTTCGGAAGTTCTATGAATATCAACGATAAATACTTTCGAATATCTTCGGTATGCTTGGAATTAGTGAGATAAAACTCTTGAATGTAACCGTCATCTTGTTTGTAACAAAACGCCTCTTCATTAACCAACGACAAAGCATAAACATCCTTTAACATTTCAAATGCTTTACCTTTCGCCAATTGATTGGAATATGCTGCCGTAGCATTAAAAACCGTTCGCGTGAAAAACTCTTGCGTCCAATAAGATTGCATTTCAACAATGAAATGTCGGTTGAAATTATCGGTACACCTAACATCAACTATTGAATATTTTTTTGCCGGATTTTCCGGAATGTTTTCCGCTGTTAAATATTCAACATCGGTAATTTTCATATCTTTAGGTAACGGCAAAAGAGCATTCAAAAGGCTCATGACGAGTCTTTTGTTCTTACCAAACACCTTTTTGAAGGTCAAATCTGCTTTCGGGTCAAGATACTTCGACATAGTTTTATCCGTTTTGATTCACTCCGCAAATATATACCTTTTTCTATTTTTTACCAAATTTTTCTGCTAATATTTTCTCTTTCAACGTTTTACGCAAACTTTTTCGTAACTTCACTCACTAAAAAGTTACAGAGAAAATTTTGTTAGAAAAATTTACGGTTTCGTAGATAAAAAACCGCGTTTCGTAAATTGTCCAATAATTGACATTATGTTAACTAAGAAAACTATTAAGTAGTTGATTATGAATGGATTAGAATTTTTGAAGCGATTTATAGAAAAAGTATAAACAAAAGTTAAACCTCAAATATAGTATTTTTTTATGGTATAATTTTTGATAAAGGTTAAGAAAAAATGTTAAATCACTATAAAATCACAAAAAAATGTCAGAAATTATCGGTGGACGAAAAGTTCATACCCTTTATGAATATATTAGCAGCGTGTCAAGAGCAATTGATAAATATTACAACAAAGAATTCTGGGTAAAAGCCGAAATTTCAAAACTCAATCTATACACAAAATCAGGGCATTGTTACCCTGAACTTATTGAAACTCAAGACGGTAAACAAGTCGCTAATATTTCAGGATTCATCCATCAAAAAGATTATAATCGCATAAACAAAAAATTCCTCGAAACTACCGGCGAACCTCTTAAAGACAATATGATTGTATTAATCTATTGTAAAATTCATTTGTCAACTACACGCGGTCTCAAAATAGATATTTTTGACATCGACATTAATAGCATCATCGGTCAGCAAGCACAACTTAAAATCCTAAATATTAATAAGTTAAAGTCAGAAGGAATATTCGCTCTCAACAAGCAAAAAACAATTCCTAAATTCATTAAAAATCTCGCAATCATATCCGTTGAAACTGGTAAAGGTTATGCCGATTTTATGTCAATTATAACTAACTGTCAAAAAATTCGCGTAAAAACTACTCTCTTTAACTCCCTAATGTTAGGCGAACAAGCGGTTTCAGATATTCAAGGCAGTTTAAAGGCGATTTTAGCACGAATGACGGAATTTGATGCGGTTTGTATTATTCGCGGCGGGGGCGGAGATGCTGCTCTTCAATGCTTTAACAATTATGACCTCGCAAAAGCCGTCGCACTGTTCCCATTACCCATTTTTTCAGGTATCGGGCACGTTACAAACGACACAATTACCGAGCAAGTTTGTTGTAAAGATTTTGTATCACCCTCAGAATTAGCGAATTACATCATAAATTATAATTTAACAGAAATCGAAAATTTTGAAAACACAGTAAAAAAAATAGCTGATCGATTGACTTTTTTCAAAAATCATTTTACACAAAATTTTAGGTATCCGATTGAAAATTTCAAGTTGAAATTCAAGTTTGCTTTCGTCAACAAACAACAAAATCTTGATTTTCTCCGACATAATATTATCACGCTCATACACAAGAAGTTTGCACTTAAAAATCAACAATTGGCGCTAACGGTTGCAAACGTTATGGGAACTATCGGAAACGTTCCGCAAAAGAGAATCGCTATTGACGTAAAAATGGTTAACAAAGCAAAAGATTTGAACAATGACGATGAAAT
>JAEEXW010000398.1 GCA_016287995.1 Bacteroidales bacterium | reverse complement strand
GTATTAAAATATCATAAAATAAAACGGTTAAATAATTGGAAATTAGAACTTTAATTAAAAAAAATCTTCAAAAAAGTCAACCAAATTCACGATTTTTTGTTGAATTTGGCTGACTTTTTTTTGAATTTTATGAAAAAAACACTATATTTGTAACAGATTTTTCAGCATAAAAATTATGAAATCTGATGTAATTATAGGCAGAAAGCCGGAAATTGAAATTTTAAACTCGCTTTTAAAATCTTCTAAATCCGAATTTGCAGCCATTTACGGGCGGCGAAGGGTCGGAAAATCATTCCTTGTGGAGGAGGTTTTCCGGGGAAAAATCGCCTTCAAAATAGTCGGCACATATCTCAAAGCACCCGATGACGGAACTTATAAGTCGCTGCAACTCATGCACTTCTATAAGGCTCTTATAGACTGCGGCTACAAAACTTCCGAGTCTGTACCGGACAATTGGCTCGACGCTTTCAGAATGTTAAGAAAATACCTCGAAACGCTCAAAACCCGCCGCAAAGTTCTGTTTTTTGACGAATTGCCGTGGTTAGCCGGGCGTCAGTCGGCGGAACTGATTGCGGAATTGGGGTATTTTTGGAATTCTTGGGCAAACAGTCAGCGGAATATCGTGTTGATTGTCTGCGGTTCGGCAACGAGTTGGATGCTTGATAACGTTATCCGCGACTACGGCGGCTTGCACGGACGGTTGACAAAAATGATTCATCTGCTGCCGTTTTCGCTGAAAGAGTGCGCGGAATTTTTCAAAAAGCGCGGGTTTCATCTCTCGCAGTACGAGACGGCGGTCTGCTATATGGTTATGGGCGGGATTCCGTATTATTTGGACAAATTGCAGACTGACAAGACGTTAACACAAAATATTGATGACATTTTTTTCAAAAATAAATCCGTCCATCAGGAATTTGAGGACGTTTATACGGGTCTTTTTTCGTCAAACGAAAGGTATGTTGACGTTGTAAAAATCCTGTCCGAAAAGTTTTACGGTATGACACGCGGAGAAATTGCCAAGGCTTCCGGTCTCAACAGCGGCGGCACTCTCAGCAAAATCATCAGCAACCTTTTGCAGTCCGACATTATCCGCGAATATCCGCGCATCGGTTCTTCAAGAACGGAAAAAGTGTATCAGTTGAAAGACTTTTTTACGCTGTTTTATTTTAACTTTCTGAGCAGCAGAAGTTTAAGTCATAACGGAAACTGGAAAGCGGTTCAGCGTACGGCGCAGTTTTACAGTTGGGCCGGCAACACTTTTGAACTTTTGGTAACCGACCATATTTCGCAACTGACCGAAGCGTTGAAAATTGCAACTGTCAGCAATTCATTTTGTTACAGCGGAAAAGCATCGGACGGCACGGGTGCGCAGATTGATTTGGTGATTCAATGGGCTGGCGAAAGGACAGACTATCTTTGCGAAATGAAGTTTTCCGAAAACGAGTTTGTCTTTACTGCTGATTATCAGAAGAATATACTCAACAAACTTGACGCTTTTATTAATTCAAAGCACCATACCAAGACCCATTCCGTTCAGATTGTTCTCGTTACTACATACGGTCTCCGCAAAAACGAATATTCTTCGCCGGTAAATCAAGTCGTAACTTTTGAGCAGTTATTTAAATAAAATTTTGTGTTAAAATATATTAATACAAAATAGTTAATTCATTGAATATTAATGTTTTAGTTTTTAAAAATCTTCAAAAAAGTCAGCCAAATTCGATAAAATTTCGTGAATTTGGCTGACTTTTTTGGAAGATATTCTGCAAAAATTTTATTTTGATTTTCCCGATAAAAAATATAATTTTGCAGCATAAATCTTAAAAATATATTATGAAAAACACATCATTTTTATGCTGCTTGTTAGCGGCAGGTCTGTTTGCCGAATCCTGCGGACAAAAACCCGCTGAAATTAACGGCTCTTGGACAGGAACTTGGGGTACGGCCGTTCAACTCACCGAGCCGCACAATATGCCGCCCGCTCCCGGATTGTCTCAAAACACTATCCGTCAGCGTTTTAAAGTCTCAATCGGCGGCGACAGTCTTAAACTCCGCCTCTCCAACGAGTTCGGCGACACGCCTCTGAAAATTATCGCTGTAAGCATCGCTCCCGCTCTCGAAGGCAGTAAAATTGACGCTCAAAAAGCCGTCAAGGTCAAATTTTCTGGCAGCGAAAGCCTTGAAATTCCTGTCGGAAAAAACGTCTTTTCTGACGCTTTCGCCTTCAAAACTTCTACAAGGCAGGATTTGGCGGTAACAATCGCTTACGATGCCGTACCAGAAAAACTTACGGGACATCCGGGCTCGCGTACAACGTCATACATTTTGGAAGGCAACCAGATTGACAACGCCTCGTTTGAGGGCGCAACCACAACCGATCATTGGTATTCAATTGAACGTTTGGATACTTACACCCCCGAAAAATCCGCTTCTGTTGCTATTATCGGCAATTCAATTACGGACGGTAGAGGCTCTACAACAAACGCTCAAAACCGTTGGCTTGACATCTTTGCAGAAAGACTTCTCAACAATCCCGAAACCAAAAATCTCGGCGTTCTTAATATGGGAATCGGTGGCAACTGCGTGATTTTCGGCGGTTTGGGTCCCACGGCTTCAACACGTTTTGAAAGAGACGTTCTCAGTCAGACAGGCGTAAAATACGTCATTATTTTTGAAGGCGTCAACGACATAGGCCCGTCAAGAGACACGGAAAAAACCAAAGCCGATTTGATTGAACATTATACAAAAATGGCTGACGCGGCTCACGCAAAAGGTCTGAAAGTTTTCGGCGCAACAATAACACCGCTGAAAAAATGTTTCTACATGGAGTCCGGCAGCGATGAAAAAGAAAAATGCCGTCTCGAAGTCAACGAGTGGATTCGTACTTCCGGCAAGTTTGACGGCGTTATTGACTTCTCTAACGCAATCTGCGGAAAAGAAACGCCCGATATTATGGACGAAAGCCTTCACGACAACGATTATCTGCATCCTAACGCCGAAGGACACAAAACTTTGGGCGAATTTGTGGATTTAAATTTGTTCAAATAAAAAAAAGAGGTTGTCTAAAAGCAGGCGAGCCGCCTGCAATCCAAGACAACCTC
>JAEEXW010000397.1 GCA_016287995.1 Bacteroidales bacterium | reverse complement strand
AAATCGGAAGAAAAATACGGTTGGTCGCTAAAAGATGTCAGCGTTTTTACTGAAAATTCTTCTACTAAAAAAGAGTTGAAAAAACTCGGCATAAAAAGTAATAAACCGCTGATTTTAAGGCGTTTTTTGCTTTCGGAAATTAATGAATTTTCTAAACACGAGGCGCGTATGGGGTTTCAGGCGGGGCTTTATGAAAGCAATACGAAAACTGCTTTTTATATTGGGACTTCTTTTCGTCCCGGTTATAGGTGCAGCCTGAAAAAAATCTCCGAAAACTATTATTATCAACTGCGTGAAAAGTTGACGTTTTTGCACATCGGTTTGGAAAGGCGTTTTCCTTTTTATAACACTGATAAAGCGGATTTTGGCGCGTATCTCGGCTATCAGTTTTCGTTTTGTTCGGGCAAATACGACGGCTCTGTGGAGTTCAAACCCGAAAATGAGAGTTTTCATTCTCCGTCCGTTGGTCTATATTCGCGCTTAAAATTTGTCGGACTTTCTTTGGGGTACAAGTATTACGGTTATCAAAACTCGATTCAAGCACCCAAAAACGTTTTCCGTTTTGGAATTGATTTTTATTTTTCACGACGACTGAAAGGGTACGGAAAATTTCAGTTTTAATCAATAATTCCCATTTTTTTCATAAGGAAAGATGCGTTGAGATTTTGCGAAATGCCGTCCTTGATTTTGTAATCAAAAACAAGTTCGCCGTCGTTGAACAAAATCTCAAAGCATTTTGTATCAACGTTTTGCGGAAAATCGTTTTTAATGTTTCCGATGTCAATGTCGTGGGTTGCAAAAATTCCGTAACAGTTGTAATTCAAGAGTTTTTTAACGAATTTTTCGCTACCGTCGTGCTTGTCTTTTGAATTTGTGCCGCGTAGCATTTCGTCGACAATTACGAAAAGGGTTTCGCCGTTTTCGAGACGTTTGATAATCTGTTCAAGCCGTTTTAACTCCGCAAAAAAATACGATTGACTCTCTTGCACAGAATCGCTTGTGCGGATACTCGTATAAAGTTCTACGGGCGAAAATTCAAACTTTTCGGCACAGACAACTGCTCCTAACTGGCTTAAAATCAAGTTTGTACCGATAGTTCTGAGATACGTGCTTTTGCCCGCCATGTTTGCGCCGGTTAAGATTATAAGAAAATTTCTGTCAGAAAATTTTATGTCGTTTCTTACGCATTGCGAGTCATTAATGAGCGGGTGTCCGGCGTTTTGAGCGTTTAGAATGAATTTTTCTTTTTTCGGTATCGGAAAACACCACGACGGATTGTTGAATTTTAACGTTGCTAAACTGAAAAGAAAGTCGTATTCCGCTATAATTGAAAACCAAATTTCGATTTCTCCGCAAAATTTTCTTTCCCAATTTTCAAATCTTAGGTTTATCAAAACGTCATAAAGGAATATGCCCTCTCCGAAAATTGCAAACATAAAATTATGCCGTTGCTCGTAACGCTCAGAAATTACGGCAAGTTCGTTCAATGCTTTTGAAATAGTTTTTGTTTTTATCAGCGGGGCAAATTTTTCGGGACAATTTTCCATTTTTTCAACGATATTGAAAAGGCTGCGGTATTTTTGGAATGCTTTTACATTCTTTTCTATCTTGTCGCTTAACGTTTTGGTTTTCTTGAAGTTAGATAAAATAATGAACTGCTGTGTCAGAAACAAAAACAGCGGAACAAACGGATTTATAAAATCGTATGAGGCAAGTAAAATTGTCGTTATGGTGCTGACAATCAGCACTGTCGCCAAAAATTTCCACAAATTATTTTTTGAGAAAAAATACTCGGCTTTTGAAAGGTTTTTGATGTTTTCTTCTGAGATTTCGCCGTCAAAAAGTCTGCCTGTTGCAATAAATTCTTGTCGCGCCTTAATTTCGTTTTCAAACAACAATGTATTTTGCTGAATTTCAAGAATTTTTGAAATGTTTTTTTCGGGGTTCATAAAACCGTTTGCAAGAAGTTCGTAACCGCCTTTTGTAATAGTACGGTTGACTTTTTGGAAGATGGACTTGTTACCGAAAATGTCCAAATCAAAACTATAATTATGTTTTTTGTCGATAAATTTTTCGCCGCCGTCAAATGCGGAATTGTCGTTGTCTAAGGCCTTTAACTCGTTTTCGTTGACTTGTTTAAGATAAAAATTAAACTCTTTTTTGCTGCGAAACTCTGCGTTTTTCTGCACAAAAATTAAGAAACAAACTACGAAAACTATAATCACCGCCGTCATCAAAAAGAGTGAAAAATTTGCAAGAACGATAGCAAGACCTGTCCCGATTAAAAATGTTAATCCTCTGAAAATGTTTGTATTACGTTCCTTTTTTCGGAACATTTCATATTTCTCATTAAATAAAAACAGCCTGCGGCTGTAAAAATCTTTTAACTCTTTTTTGTCGGTCATAACAAATAAATTGATTAATTTTGTGCAAAAATATTAATAAAATTTGTATGAAAAAAATCCCGCTTTGGAAAAAAATCATTTTGGCGGTTGTCGCCGTGATTGTGATTTTTTTGTTAGTTAACATAAAATTAGTGATTTACGGCGTTCAGCAAGGCCTCGGACAGTTGGAAATGGTAAGAAATGCCGTTCCGATTTCAGAGTTGCTCTCTGACAAGGACTATCCCGACAGCCTTAAACAAAAACTGCTGATAATCAACGAAGTAAGGCGTTTTGCGATGGACTCGTTGGGCTTGAAAAATTCAGAAAATTACAATGCCGTTTATGACCTGCAAGGCAGGGCGACGGCGTACGTTGTTCAAGCCGCCGAAAAATACCGCGTAAAAAAATACGTTTGGAAATTTCCGGTTGTCGGTCGCCTTCCGTACAAAGGCTATTTTGATGAGGCTGATGCTAAAAAAGAAGCGGAAAGTCTTAAACAACAAGGCTATGATGTTCGGATTGTGAATCCTGGCGGCTGGTCTACAATGGGTTGGTTCAAAGACCCGATTCTCTCAACTATGTTGCGGCGCGATGAGGCAAACCTCGCCGAACTTATCATTCACGAGTTGACGCATAGTACGGTTTTTGTTAAAAACAATATTGAACTCAACGAAAACAGTGCGGATTATGTGGGCGAAAATGGCGCAAAACTCTATCTG
>JAEEXW010000396.1 GCA_016287995.1 Bacteroidales bacterium | reverse complement strand
GACTTCAAAGACAACAAAAACATCAGAAAGGCTTACAACAGCGCAAATTCTTATCTCAGAGCCGTTTACGCCAACGAAACCGACAACGCGGAAAACTTCCAACAAAAAAAGAAACCTGTTGAAACATTTGAAAACAACGTATATGACGAGGACGAAGGCGGACTTTTGAACTCGCCTATCAACACCTCGGCAAGCAAGACAACATCTGCCGCCGCCGCAACACAGTCAGTTATGGAAAACGCTAAAAGTTTTTTCCGCGACATGCTCAAAGGCAAAGACTACAAAGGCGAACAGCAGCAGATACCTTTCGAGAAGACAGAAGAAAAAACAGAGCCCTCAGGCAAAACCTTTGAAAGCGAGCGTTTTATCTTAAACGACAACGGACAAAAACAGGATTTGGACTTTGAGGTTGAGGATACGACTTCAAAACCCGAACCGTCAATACCGGCGGAAACACCCGAACCTCAAACCGAGCCTGAAACAGTTTCCGAAAACAAGGAAGAGGAAACTCCCGCCGCTAACGAGACCGCTGAAAATTCAGGCGGAATGGCTATCGAAGTGGAAGTCAACCGTCCGAAAACCGTTGAAGATGTCAACAATCTGCCGCCTTACGACCCGACGCAGGAACTTTCAGACTATCATCTGCCGGGAATAGACCTTCTCAACAAGTACGACACAAGTGAAAACCTTGTCAACAAAAGCGAACTTATCGAAAATAAAACACAAATCGTTGAAGTACTCAAAAACTTCAAAATCAAAATCGATAAAATCAAGGCAACTGTCGGTCCTACGGTAACACTTTATGAAATCACACCCGCACCGGGAATCAAAATTTCAAAAATCCGCAGCATTGAAGACGACATTCAGTTGAGCCTCAAAGCCTTGGGTATCAGAATCATTGCGCCTATGCCCGGAGCAGGAACCGTCGGCATAGAAGTCCCGAACAAAAAACCCGCAATCGTTGCAATGGAAGACCTGATAAAATCGGACGAATTTCAACACAGCAAATACGAACTGCCGATTGCCCTCGGAAAAACCATCGACAACAAGTGTTATGTAATTGACTTGACAAAATGTCCGCACCTTTTGGTAGCCGGTGCAACAGGTCAAGGAAAATCCGTCGGACTTAATGCAATCATCGCTTCTATCTTGTACAAAAAACACCCTGCTGAGGTGAAATTCGTACTCGTTGACCCTAAAAAAGTGGAACTCACACTTTATAATAACATAGAAAAACATTATTTGGCAAAACTTCCCGAAAGCGACGAAGCAATCATCACGGACGTTGACAAAGTAAAGGAAACTTTAAATTCGCTGACCGTCGAGATGACAAACCGCTACGACCTTCTAAAAGAAGCAAAAGTCAGAAACATAAAAGAATATAATGCCAAATTTATCGCAAGACATTTGAACCCTGAAAACGGACATAAATTTTTGCCGTACATCGTGGTTATCATAGACGAGTTTGCCGACCTCATTATGACCGCCGGAAAGGAAATCGAAAAGCCGATTGCCAGAATAGCACAACTCGCCCGCGCAATAGGCATTCACCTGATTGTTGCAACGCAAAGACCGACAACCAACATCATCACGGGTCTTATAAAAGCCAACTTCCCGACAAGAATCGCTTTCAAAGTATCTTCAATGATGGACTCGCGTACAATTCTCGACTGTCCGGGCGCAAATCATTTGATAGGTCGCGGCGATATGCTGATTGCAAACGGAGGAACAGATTTAGTCCGTCTACAATGTGCGTTTATTGACACGCCGGAGTTGGAAAAAATCACGGAATTTATTGGCGCACAACGCGGTTATCCCACAACATACGAACTTCCCGAACCCGACATTGAGGCTCCTGACGGCTCCGAGCCGGTAGATTTAACAAAACGCGATTCTCTGTTTGAAGAGGCGGCACGAATGATTGTACTTTCAGGACAAGGTAGTACCTCGATGTTACAAAGAAAATTTGAAATCGGTTATAACCGCGCCGGCAGAATAATGGACCAACTCGAAGCAGCCGGAATTGTAGGTCCTAACGAAGGCTCAAAAGCCCGCAGCGTTTTAATAGACTCAGAATACGCTCTGGAACAATATTTGAGCAATTTGGACAGAAGTTTGTAAAAAAAAATTCAACAATCGAACTTTCGGTCAACTATACTAACAAAAAAATCAATTAACAACATAATATTTTTAAAAAATGAAAGTTTTAATGACATTAATTTTGGCGGCTTTAACAGTATTGCCGACCTTTGCACAGGAAACTCACGACCCTGAGGCAAAAAAAATACTCGAAAAAATATCTTCTACTACACAAGGTTACAGCAGCCTGAGAGCCACTTTTGTATGGACGTTGGAAAATAAAACCGAAAAAACAAAAGATTCCAAAAACGGTTCGATGTTTATAAAAGGCGGCAAATACAAACTCATTTTGCAGGGAACAGAGATTTTTTCTGACGGAGAAACTACTTGGACATATTCTAAGGACGCTAACGAAATCACTGTAAGTTCAGTGGAAGAAAACGATGAATCAATTGTCAGCAACCCTACCAAAATTTTCAGTTTCTACGAAAAAGGGTTCAAATATGTATTAAAAGGCGAGGCTGAGGTAAATGCAAAAGTAAAAGTTGACGGCAAAGTTACTACGGCTAAGAAAAAATGCCATGTCATAGACCTTTATCCCGAAAATCCCAAAGGCAAGGATTTTCATACCGTTCAACTTTTGGTTGACAAAACCAACAATCAAATCGTCTGCATCGACATAAAGTTCAAAAACGGCAGCGATCAACTCATCGAAATTCTTGATTATAAGCCCAATGTTACGATGCCGGACAACCTCTTTATCTACGAAGAGAGCAAATATCCGGGCGCAGAGGTCAACGATATGAGATAGTAAGTATTTGTAAGTCAGACAGATAACTGGTTTTAAGAGGTTATTTGCCTGACTTACAAATATTTCAGATTTTTTTTTTGAAAAAAAAGTCGAAAAAAGTTTTCTATGTCAAATAAAAGGCGTATATTTGCACACCGATATTTAAACGACTTAATAAATTAAAAAAATATTAAAAATGACAAAAGCAGACATCGTAAACGAGATTTCCAAGAACACGGGAAT
>JAEEXW010000395.1 GCA_016287995.1 Bacteroidales bacterium | reverse complement strand
AAGACATGTCTTTGACCCTGTTAGGAAGTTTCAAATCGATTTTCTCCATTTTTCGTGATAAAAATATTTCGCCAAAGTTCGTAATTTTTTTTCAAAAACAAAAATTTTTCTTGCAATTATCTCCAAACCTCCTACATTTTCGATAGAATTTGAACTCAATCCGATGTTTTTCTAATTAAACCTATCCGAAAAACATGAGTCAAAAAAGAAAATGAAAAAATCACAATAATATGAAAAGAATTATTTTAACAGTTTGTTTAACAATTGCAACAGTATGTGTAATGGCACAGAACACAATTAAATTACCCGAACCGGATAAAAACGTGTCGATGACACTTTATCAGGCTCTTCAACAACGCAAATCCGTGCGCGAGTACAGCAGTAAGGAATTTGACGATATGAAACTTAGTCAACTTCTTTGGGCGGCAGTAGGAATCAACCGTCCTGACGGACATCTCACCGCTCCGACCGCAATCAACGCACAAGACATCACGGTTTATGTTTGCAGAAAAGACGGAGCATATCTTTATGAGGCGAAGGAAAACGCTTTGAAGAAAGTTTCCGACAAAGATTTACGTAAAGAAGTTGCTGCTAATCAAACGTTTGCCGCCGACGCGCCGGTTAGTCTTGTAATCGTTACCGACAACGCGAAATTCCGCGGAGGCAGCACAAACGGTCCAACAATTTCGGGTGCAATAGATGCGGGATATGTTAGTCAGAATATAGATTTGGCGTGCGAGGCTTTGGGACTTTGCACCGTTCCTCGCGCAACAATGGACAAAGACGCTCTCAAAAAAGAGTTGAAACTTTCCGATACTCAAACGCCGATTCTTAATCACCCAATTGGTTACAAAAAATAATTTGTCAATCCACATAAAGTTCGTAACTTTGCAACTGAAATATAAAGTTGTAAGGTTATGAACTTTTTAGATAGAAACGAATTTAATTTTGCGCCCGCACCTGAGGTGTTGGAGACGTTAAAAAACTTTGATACTCAGAAACTTGGGTTTTATACCAGAATTTATGACGAAGGGAAAAAGAGTATTTTTTCGGTTTTCCTTTCTCAGGAATACGGCATTGACGAAAAGCAGATAATGCTCGGTTACGGCGGCGAAGACCTTTTGAAAGAGGCGGTTCACTACTTCCTCACCCTTCCCGACAACAACCGCATTATGCTTGTGCCGAAATTTTCGTGGTGGTACTACAAATCAATTGCCGACGAGGTTGACGGTCAGACCATTCAGTACCCGCTTTACGAGGACGGCGACACCTACCGTTACGACATGGACGCACTCAAAAAAATGCTTCACGAGTTGAACCCGAAAATTCTGCTCTTGGCATCGCCAAACAATCCTACGGGTAATTCTCTAACGCCAGAAAAAATCGAAAACCTTTTGCAAGAGGCTCCGAAATCAACTTTCATAATCATCGACGAGGCTTACGCTTCGTATGTCAACCGCGATAATAGTTATATCAAACGTTTAATTGACGAATTTCCTAATTTGTTAATTGTTCGCACGTTGAGTAAGTTTTACGGATTACCGGGACTTAGAATGGGATTTGGTTTTACGGGCAACGGTTTGGGAAAATTCAACCGCTTTGGCAACAAATATCTCGGTTACAACAGAATTTCGGAAGAACTCGCAATCGCAGCCCTCAAAGCCACCGATTATTACCGCAACATTGCCGACAAGATGAACGAAGACCGCAAACTTTACGAAGACGAAATCGGTGCGTTAGAAGGTTTTAAGGTTTATAAATCGCAAGCAAACTTCATCTTGATAAAATATCCGATAGAATTAAAAGAAGCATTACAAGAGGCTTTAAAATCAGAGGATTACAAAATCAAGTTTATGAACGAGCCTGACATCAACTCGCATTTGCGCATAACACTCGGTCGCCCCGAACAAAACAGAATCGTTATCAACACAATCAAAAAAGTTGCAGGAAAATGAAAACAATGACCAAACCCCATACCGAAATTGCTGTAATAGAATCGTTGTTGGCGACCTTGTCGCTACCTCAAATGATAAAGATGAAGAATTTTCTGTCAAGGAAAATAACAGAAAAAACTGAATTAATGTCTGAAAAATTTGAGGAAGAAGATATTACGGAAGAAGAGTCAGAAGAACACGAAAACTATATTCCCGACCCAAAACCTATTTGGTGGGATTATCCGATTTCGCCGGAAGTCAGGGCTATGGCTCCGAAAGAAAGGAAACTTGTATCAGGAAATTACAAAGAAGATTTGTATAACGCATTAGTTGAAAAATATGAAAGTATTCGTTGATACAAATGTCATAATTGATTTTTATGACAAAAGAACTAATTTCTATCTTCCTGCATCACAGATTTTTGACCTTGCAAAGCAAGGCAATATTCGGATTGGTGTTTCTACAACTTCATTTGTAAATGCGTTTTATCTGTTAAGAAAAAGTTACAACGTTGAAGAATTGTATAATTTGTTAGACGGATTGTCAAAACTCTGCATAATAACTCCCGTTGACGAAAAAGTAATAAAAGAGAGTCTAAGACTCCGTCGCAAAGATTTTGAAGATTCTGTTCAATACGAATCTGCAAAAGCCGTTAATGCCGATGTCATTGTTACCCGCAACAAAAAAGATTTTGAAAATCTTGGCGCAAACGTAATGACACCGATAGAATTTTTAAACGATTTTTTTGCTAAAAAACTAAATAAAAAATGAAAGCCGTAATACTCGCTGCCGGTGTAGCCTCGCGTCTTCGTCCGCTAACCGAAAACACTCCGAAATGTCTTCTAAAAGTAAACGGAAAAACTCTTTTGGAAAGAACATTGGACAATTTTATTGAAAACGGAATCACTGATTTTCTGATTGTTACAGGATATTTGCAAAATATGATAATTGATTTTGTAACTGCTAATTATCCGAAAATCAACGTTAAATTTATAGAAAACAAAGATTATTCTACCACCAACAATATTTATTCGCTTTATTTGGCGGAAAGTTTTGCAGGCGGCGAAGATTTTATACTCTCCGACAGTGATATTTTGTTTTCAAAAGACATAATTTCGGCACTTTTGACAAACAACAATCCCGACGTTCTTGCTATGCACCGCCATGAACTCGGCGAATAGGA
>JAEEXW010000394.1 GCA_016287995.1 Bacteroidales bacterium | reverse complement strand
AACCAAAAAGAAAATTTTCTCGCTACCGCTTATGTCAGAAAAAATGTGTCATGCACCCGCTGAAATTTTCAAAATCAAAGACCGCGGATTTTTAAGGGAAGGTTATTTTGCCGACATCGCAATTTTAGACCCCGAAAAAGAGTTTACTGTCAGCGATTCTAATGTGCTAAGCAAATGCAAATGGTCTCCTTTTGACGGTTTGAAATTCAAGGGAAAAGTCTGCGCCACAATGGTTAACGGAAAATTTGTGTACAAAGATTTTACAATAATTCAGCAAGAAAATGCCGCAATGAGGGCTGAATTTTCAAAATAATTTTTAATTTTGCGGAAAAATTTATTTTAAGAAAACATATTATGAGAGGAATAGTACCCCAAAAAGTAAAGGGATTCAGAGATATTAATTCTACGCAAAATGCTCTGAGAGAGTTAATTATACAAAAAGCAAGTGAAGTTTACAGACGTTTTGGTTTCAGTCGTTTTGACACGCCCGTCCTTGAATACGCCGAATGTCTCGGCAAATATCTGCCCGACAACGACTCTGTTGCGCAGGGCGTTTATTCGTTCAAAAATCCGGAGCAGGAACCCGTTTTTGACACCCTCGGCAAAGAAATGCGCGATGACGCCAACAACGTTATAATGGAAAACCATTATGTGGCAATGCGTTACGACTTGACCGCGCCTCTTGCCCGCGTATATGCCGAAAGTCTCTGGCAGCAGCATTTAAGAGGCGAGATTCAGGGAAAGACCAATCTTTTCAGAAGGTTTCAGTACGGACCGGTTTACAGGTTTGAGGCAAAACTCGACCCGGGACGTTTCCGTGAGTTTTGGCAGATGGACTTTGACACGGTAGGCGCGGAAGACGTTGCAACCGATGCTGAAAACTGTATGGTACTCTCTGAGGCCCTTGAAAACATAGGACTTAAACGCGGAACTTATCTTATAAAAATCAACAACAGAAAAATCGTCAACGGACTTCTTGCCTTTATCGGCATTGACAAAAAAGAGGACGAAACCGCCGTTATGCGCGTTATTGACAAACTTGACAAAATCGGTATCGACAACGTTGCAAAAGAACTCGGCGCGGGCAGAATTGACGAGACCTCCGGCGCAAAAATCCCCGGTCTCGGCATCAAAGACGACAATATCGCACTGATTGTTAACTATATAAAAGATTTTGAAAAACACACTTCTCGCGAAGAAACTTTAAGCAAACTCAAAAGCAAACCCGCTTTTGAAAACCTTGTTTATAAAGAGGGCGTTGAAGAGTTGGAAAAAATTGACGGCATTTTGAAGACGCTCGGCTATGACGAAACGGTTGCAATTCTTGACCCGTCGATGGTTCGCGGTTTGGGATATTACACCGGTCCGATTTACGAGGTGGAATCGCTTCAAACCTACAAAGACGAAAAAGGCAGGGAAAGAAAAGTCGGAAGCATCTGCGGCGGCGGCCGTTACGACGGACTTGTTGAAAATCTTCTTGGCGTAAAAGTTCCCGCAACGGGTGCTTCAATCGGCGTTGACCGTTTGGCAGAATTGTTGACACTCACGAATCAAGTTCCCGAACAAATTGACGGTCCTGTGATTGTGATTGTTTTTGACGATGCCCTTATGCCGCTTTATCAAAAAACGGCGGCGGATTTAAGGAAAAACGGTATCAACACAGAGATTTATTACGGCGCAAAACGCGGTCTTAAACATCAAATGGCATACGCTGACAAAAATAATTGTCCTTTGGCTGTCATTATCGGCGGCGACGAGGCAGAAAAAGGTGTCGCAACTGTTAAAAATCTCAAACTCGGAAAACTTCTCGCCGACAAAATTTCTGACAAGAACGAATGGAAAAGTAAAGTTCAAAAGGAAATAAGTCTTGAAAAATTATCAGAAGAAATCAAAAATATGCTCGCAGAATAAAAAAAATAAAAAAAATGTTGCAAAATATTGGTTGTTTCACGAAAATAATTTATATATTTGCAACCGCGAGAACAAACATTTGGCAATAAAATTGTAATACAAAAATCAAGCCAAATCACTAACAAGAAAAAACAGATTATAAGAAATGGGATTATTTTCATTTTTGACACAGGAATTGGCAATGGATCTCGGAACGGCTAACACCGTTATTATAATGAAAGATAAAATCGTCGTTGACGAGCCGAGTATCGTTGCTATGGATCATACATCGGAAAAAGCGATTGCCATAGGTATGAAAGCACAACTCATGCATGGCAAAACTCACGAAAATATACGGACAATACGTCCGCTTAGAGACGGCGTTATTGCGGATTTTAAGGCTGCTGAAATGATGATTCGCGGCATGATAAAGATGGGAAACCGCAAAAAAATGCTTTTTAATCCTGCAATAAAAATCGTTGTAGGAATACCTTCGGGTTCTACGGAGGTAGAACGCCGCGCCGTAAGGGATTCGGCAGAGCACGCCGGAGCAAGAGAAGTTTGGATGATTTTTGAGCCGATGGCTGCTGCACTTGGTATCGGAATTGATGTAGAAGCCCCCGAAGGCAATATGATTGTTGATATAGGTGGCGGTACAACCGAAATTGCTGTGATTTCGTTAGGCGGTATTGTCTGCAACAGAAGTATCCGTATTGCCGGTGATGATTTCACCGACGATATTATGGAATATATGCGTCATCAACACAACATTAAAGTGTTTGACCGCACGGCTGAGGCTATCAAAATCAACGTTGGCTCGGCTATTACCGACCTTGAAAATCCGCCTGCCGATTATATGGTAAGAGGTCCTCATCAAATGACCGCTTTGCCGGTGGAAATTCCGATTTCATATCAGGAAATAGCACATTGTTTGGACAAATCGCTTGTAAAAATTGAGGCTGCAATTCTTAACGTCTTGGAACAGACTCCACCCGAACTTTATGCCGATATTTTCAAAAACGGTATACACTTGACAGGCGGCGGTGCATTGCTCAGAGGTCTTGACAAGAGACTTGCTGAAAAAACCAATTTGCCGGTTATCGTTTCTGACGACCCGTTGCATGCAGTTGCAAGAGGTACGGGTATCGCGCTTAAAAACGTGGACAAGTTCCCGTTTTTGATGAAATAATTTTTGACAGATGGACAGCCTGCTGATTTTTTTTAAAAGAATATATGTTTTGCTCAT
>JAEEXW010000393.1 GCA_016287995.1 Bacteroidales bacterium | reverse complement strand
CCGGAAAATAGAAAAAAAAAGTCCCCGTCCACCTCAGAAAATTGTATGTCCACCGTAAAAAATAAACTTTGCCTTAATTTTGCCTTAACAAAAATTTCAAAAAAAATACACACACTTAATTTTTAAAAAAAAGATATGAATAAATTTGGTTATATGTTAATTTTTACGGTTGTTACAACTGCGGTTATCGGATGCGGGGGAAGTCCGAAACCGCCGGTTCAACCGTCGGATTCCTCAAATCCCTACAAAGACGATTACCGTGAGGTAGCCTCATACGAAAGTCGTAATTCTTGGGGAACGTATAACATTCACGACCCCGTAGTTAGAAAATTTAACGGCGTGTATTACGCTTATTCAACCGATGCAATATGGTGGCCGCCCAAAAAAGACGGCGAAATATCAATTAATAAAATGCCGAAAATCGGAAACATTCAAGTTAGAAAATCCAAAGATTTGATTTCTTGGGAGTTTCAAGGGTGGGCTTTTGACTCAATACCTCAGGAGGCTTGGAATTTTGTCCATCCGATAAGCAAGGAAAAAACCTCGCACGGACTTTGGGCACCGTATGTTTTGGAGCATAACGGAATTTACAGAATGTATTATTGTCTGTCCACTTTCGGCGAAAAAGTTTCTTACATAGGCTTGGCGGAGGCTTCTTCGCCGGAAGGCCCTTGGACACCCAAAGGTTGCGTTGTTAAAACAGACAGCAATTCCGTTATGAACGCCATAGACCCGACTGTGGTTGACGATGCTCAGAATGGAAAACAATGGATGATTTACGGCTCGTTTTTCGGCGGAATTTTTGCTTTGGAACTAAACAAAGAAACCGGGCTTGCCAAAACGGAAGGCGATCAAGGACATCTCGTTGCTCACCGCGCTAACTACAAGATAGACAACATGGAAGCACCTGAATGTGTTTACAATCCTGAAACAAAAAAGTATTACTTATTTGTATCTTACGGACCTTTGGTAACAACCTACAACGTCAGAGTTACAGCCTCTGACAAACCCGAAGGCCCTTACAAGGATTATTTCGGTGCTGACTCCAAAGACGAAGTTAACACGCTGCCGGTACTCACCGCACCTTACAGATTTGAAAATCACAGCGGTTGGGCAGGTTTGGCTCATTGCACTGTTTTTAATGACGGCAACGGCAAATGGTTTTTGGCATCACAAGGCAGACTTTCGCCTGAAAATATGCTGATGGATTTTCATATCAGACGTTTGTTTTTCCGCTCTGACGGCTGGCCGATGGTTTCGCCCGAACGTTACGCAGGAGAAGAAGAACGCGAACTTTCTGAAAGCGAAATTTACGGCGAATACGAATTTATCACTATAAAAGATAATTACGTTACAAAAGATTTGGGCGGCACGGGTCAGTCAAACGTGCTTTTAGACGAAGAAGTCAACAAGTCAAAACATCTGACTCTCAGCGACAAGAATGTCAAAAAATTCAGCGACAATAGTTTTACGCTTAACCATAACGGAGAGGAAATTCAAGAGATAAAAATTTTCGTAGGCCACGATTGGGAAAATCAAAAAACGACACTACTTTTTACCGGTATCAACAAGGACGGTTTTTCTGTTTGGGGCAAAAAAATAAAATAACTTAAAACTAATTGGCAATATGATGAAAAGACAATTTTTTACGGCGACATTAATTTTAGCAGCATTATTTAGCGGTTGCGGCAAAGATGACGACGGCGGCACCGGTTTGAGCGTTGACTCAACAAAAATAAAACCCGTTGACCCTGTTTCAAGTAATACGCCGACGCTTTCCGAGACAGTTTCTCCGGGCGCAATCTCTACGGACGGGCTGTCAAAAAACGACAATTACCGCTCATATTCAAGTTGGGCGCAGAGGGATTCTTGGAACTTGGCTAACTGCCATGACCCATCGGTTGTGTATTACAACGGCTATTATTATATGTACGGCACGGACGCTTCTTTCGGCAACGAACACGCCAAAGCACCACACGGCAGACATTTTCAGGGCAAACGTTCAAAAGACCTTGTTAATTGGGGCTGGGTCGGCGGACCTTTTGACGAAGCACCGTCTTGGATACTTGACTCAATCAACAGTTTCCGTTCAAAAATGGGCTTACAAGGCACTTTGACTTACAACGACATCAAAGACCAACTCGGATATTGGGCACCCGTTATAAGAGTTGTTGACGGCAAAATCCGTATGTATTATAGTATTGTCTGCGACAACTGCATAAAAACCGGCAGCAAAACTTTCGACGGCTCATGGAATATTTGGGCATTTATCGGAATGTGCGAGACCACCGACCCCGAAAACGACGTTTGGTACGACAAAGGTTTTGTAACTTGTTCGTCTTCTGACAAGGGCAAAGACGGCTGGTCAAGGTCATCACAAAACGATTGGAACGCATATTGTTTTTATAACGCCATCGACCCGACTTATATCGTAACACCCGAAGGCGAACACTGGCTTATTCACGGCAGTTGGCACAGCGGATTTACATCGCTTCAACTTGACCCCACAACAGGCAAACCGTTAAAAGCAGTCGGCGACCCGTGGGCTGACAACGCAGCAGATTTGCAGGCAAGATTCGGCAAAAGGGTTGCAACCCGCGGCATTTCGCGCTGGCAAGCCTCAGAAGCACCAGAAGTTATTTTCAAGGACGGAAAATATTATTTGTTTATGGCTTGGGACGGTTTGGACGTGCCTTACAATACGAGGGTTGTCCGCGCAGAAAATATTCAAGGGCCTTACTACACTTCACGCGGTGCAAATTTCACCAACGGCGAAGAAAACACGAAAGTTTACCCGATAGTTACTCACCCGTATAAATTCAAAGACGGTGCCGGTTGGGTTGGCATTTCGCACTGCTGCGTTTTTCAAGGCGAGGGCGAAAACAGCGGTTCATGGTTTTATATGTCGCAACAGCGTCCGCCGGCAAACACTTGGGGCGATGCCTATTCCAACGCTATGATGATGGGCGGAGTTAGAAAACTTGTCTGGTGCCCTTCAACGGCGGAAGATTTAACAGACCTTTGGCCAATAGCCTTGCCGGAGCGTTTTGCAAATGTTGAACAAACGCCACTAAAAACCTCTGAAATCGCCGGTAAATACGAACTTATAAATCTGGGCTACAAATACGCAGAACAA
>JAEEXW010000392.1 GCA_016287995.1 Bacteroidales bacterium | reverse complement strand
ACAGATGAAGTAAATACGCAAATATTGCTTGCACTGTTGAAGGCGCACAATATCAGGCGTGTAATTGTTTCACCCGGAGCCACAAACACGGCCTTGGTTGGCAGTATGCAACATGATAATTTCTTTGAAATGTATTCATGCGTTGACGAACGTTCTGCTGCGTATATGGCGTGTGGGATGGCGGAAGAAAGCGGAGAACCAGTCATTCTTAGTTGTACTGGAGCAACGTCGTCAAGAAATTATATGCCTGGTCTGACAGAGGCGTTCTATAGGAAACTGCCAATTCTCGCAGTTACATCGTCGATGGCGAGTAACCGCCTCGGACATTTGTACGCGCAATTTACCGACAGGAGTACACCACCGTCTGATTGTGTAAAAAAATCATATCTCCTCCAAATTGTTAAAGACCAAGAGGACTATTGGGATTGTACTGTTAAGACAAATGACGCAATACTAGAACTGACACACGGCGTTTCCGGACCAGTACATATCAATTTGGAACGCTCTTTTTCAAATGTATTTCCTGTCAAAGAACTCCCAAAAGTTACAGTCATAAAACGATTTGAAACAATAGCCGCAAATGATGAGATTCCACAAGGAAGAATAGGCGTTTTTATTGGACAACACAAGAAAATGTCTGTGGAAGAATCAGCTACCATAGATGACTTTTGCGAAAAATACGACGCCGTTTTGCTTGCAGATAAAACAAGTGGCTATCACGGCAAGTGTACCTCTGCAAGTGCTTTACTTGCAACACAAGAAGGTTTAGAACAAGATTTTAGTGTCTTTGATTTGATAATTCACATCGGAGAAATATCAGGAGATTATTACACGATAGGCAACATTAGACCAAAAGAAGTTTGGAGAGTTGCTCCGGACGGTATTATTCGCGACAGATTCAAGAAACTGACAAGAGTATATCAAATGGATGAAATAACATTTTTCCGCAGTTTTTCAGAAAAAAAATCAAAAAAATCTTCTATAAATATAACCAATTGGGAAAAACGCTATCAGTTCGTAAAACAAAATATTCCTGGAATACCATTTTCGACCATTTGGATAGCAAATTTTTTAGCGAATGAAATTCCAGCAGGTTCGATTCTGTATTTGAGTATCTTGAACGTGTTGCGTGCATGGAATTTTTTTGAAACGGATAAAAGCATTGACACGATATCAAACGTTGGCGGTTTTGGCATCGACGGCATGACATCTTCACTGATTGGCGCATCACTTGTGAATCCTCAAAGATTATGTTTCGGCATTACAGGCGACTTGAATTTCTTTTATGACTTGAATGCTTTGGGAAATCGTCATGTGGGTTCAAACGTCAGAATTTTGCTGATAAACAACGGACACGGACAGGAATTTAGAACGTATAAACACGCAGCGAATCTTTTGGGCAATGAAACAGAGCCGTATATATCAGCAGCAGGACATTTTGGAAACAAGTCTGCTGTTTTGGTGAAAAGTGTAGCGGAAAGTCTTGTATACAAATATCTTACAGCATCCAATAAGGAAGATTTTATGAACGTTTATTCGGAATTTGTAACATCAGAACAAATTAATAGTCCGATAATTTTTGAAGTTTTTACGGAGAATGACCATGAACATGATTCCCTGAAACTCATTAGAAACATTCTTCCAAAATCAGTAGAATCAAAAATTAAAGATACTGCAAAAAGTATTTTGGGTAGCAACGGAATCAAGTTTGTAAAAAAAATTGTCGGAAAGTAAAAAAGATTTGCTGTTGCAAGATTTATTTCATACATTTGAGCCGTTAAAATTTGAACAATTATGATGGCAACAACGAGCATAAAATTGGATAAAAAAGAGAAATCTTTTTTGGATGTTTTGTGGAATCTTTATGTGTTACAAAATATCAACGTAAAGAAAGCATTTCAATTAAAAATAAAAAATGAAATGCTTTCTAACACCTATGATGAGGCAACTGAATATGCTGATTCTGATATTACCAATACTGCTCATTATGTTGAAGCAATGAAGGATGTAGAAGAAGGACGTATAACAGATTATGATTCGTTAAAAGATTTTTATAATGAAATGGGGGTATAACGAATTATGGCTTATAAAGTTTCAGTTACATCAACCTTCAAAAAAGATTTTAAGCGGTGCATAAAACGCGGTTTGGATATGTCGTTAATTAAAAGGGCGATGAACTTACTTGAAGAATCAGGAACACTGCCGTCAGAATATTATCCTCATCGGTTAAAAGGCAGCCGTAAAAAACAATGGGAATGTCATATCCAACCCGATTGGTTGTTGGTGTGGGAACAAAATGACAATCAATTGACACTTTTATTTCTTGAAACTGGTACTCATTCAGATTTATTCGATAAATAACTAGTAAAAACTCATAAACACAATATAATTCATTGATTATCCGAATATTAACTTATTCGGATAATATGTTCTTTGTAAAAAACATGAAAATAGGAATTTTGACATTCCATAATGCTGACAATTACGGTGCGGTGTTGCAGTGTTATGCATTGCAGGAAACATTGAAGAAAAAATATCCTGATGACGAAGTATATGTCATTGATTATAAAAATGACAAAATAGAAAATGATTATAAAACGCATTTTAATTTTTTCCGACCTTGGAGTTTATTAGCAAAAATAAAACTTGATAAAAAACGCAAAAAATTTAAAAAGTTCCGAAATTCTTTTTTTTCTATTGGGAATTCTGATTTATCTAAATATGACGTAATATATTATGGAAGCGATCAGATATGGAGTTTCACTATAACCAATAAAGATTTAACTTATTTTGGTATTAACTACAATGGGAAAAAAATTGCATATGGAGCATCTGATGGTGGAGAATTAAGCTTAACATCAAAAGTCATAAATTTATTAAATACGTTTTCAGAAATAACATGTAGGGAAAAAACCTTAACTGAAAAACTGATAAAATCAGGTGTAAAAATACCAGTTAAGACTGTTTGTGATCCGGTATTCCTTCTTTTAAAAGATGAATGGCTAAAAATTGCCGAGTTCCCAAAGAAAGAAAACTATATTTTAGCATATAGATTAATTGACAATCCTAATTTCGATTCTGAATTAGAAAAAGTAGGTAAGTTTTTTAATAAACAAATTATAGAAATTGTTTACGTCAAGTC
>JAEEXW010000391.1 GCA_016287995.1 Bacteroidales bacterium | reverse complement strand
AAAAAAACACATCAGCCTGCTCAACGAGACCGGCAACGAGGACACCGTTTGGGCAGACCGTCAGATGTACCTGACAATAATCCGCAACATAGCCACAAATGCGATAAAATTTACAAACGAAGACGGTTTTGTGGCTGTAACATCTTCTATGACAGATACAAGCACTATTATCACGATAAAAGACAACGGCGTGGGAATGTCGGAAGAACAAGTAAAACGCCTTATGACCGTTTCGCAAAACAAGTCCACGACCGGCACCTCCGGCGAAAAAGGCTCAGGCATAGGACTTTTGATTTGCAAGGAGTTTGTCGGCAAACATTCCGGAACAATAAAAATAGAATCCGAAGAAGGCAAAGGCTCCAAATTTATGATAACGTTTCCTAAACAAAAACTATCATAAAAGCATTGAAAAACAAATTGTTAACAAAAAAACGAATAAAAATATACATAAAAGGGCGGTTATTGCGTTTTTTTTATATAAATTTGCAGACTGCAATTTTTTGTTTGAACTAAAAAAATTTTAGCACAAAAATGAATATGAATAAAGTACTTAGATTGTCCGTTCTCTGTCTTATGCTTTTCAGCATCGTAGGTTGTTCGGGTTCGGACAAACGCAAAAGACCAAAATATAACGAGGAAACGGAAACTACTGCGTCAAATAAAGACGTGAAGAATGTCGTTTATACAAAATACGGCATACCGCTGCCGGTGGAATTGTTTACGTATATGGTAAAAGAAGAAATACCGTACAACGTAGACCTGCTTTTGTCGTCGCATACAAGAGAGAAATATGCGAAAGAGACCAAGCAGGCTATGATTCTCGGCGTGTATTCCGCTGACATGGCGTATTGTTCGAGTTACGGACGTCAGCAGGAAGTTTTGACGTATTTTGGAGCGGCTTCAAAAATAGCGGACAGGCTTGACATTTCGGAAGGTTTTTCGTTTGAGTCGGTGGAAAGAATCAGCAACAACGTCCAACGCGCTGACTCTCTGAGTGCTATTGCAAACGAAACATACTGGAAAGCCTGCAACTATTTGGACGAAAACGACAAAAACAATATACTTCCGTTTGTAATTTACGGCGGTTGGGTTGAAAGCCAATATCTTACAATCGCTTCCAACGATTTGAAATCGACAAAAGAAGTTATCGTGGATCAAAAACAGGGACTTCTCAACCTTATCCGTTATTTCTTGGACGTAACGGTGGAGAGTTCTGCTTTTTATTACAGCGGCGACATCAAAAAAATCGTTATGCGTCTTGACAATATCAAAAACGTTTACGAAAAAATTCCGGGCAAAGACATCGACCCGCAACTTTACAAAGACATCAGCGTGAAAATCACCGCAATGCGTAACGAACTTATTGACCCCAAATCAGATTTGTAACAGATGAAAATAGCGGTAGATTTTGACGGCACTATTGTCGAAGACAAATATCCCGAAATAGGAAAGCCTCAAATGTTTGCTTTTGAGACTCTGAGGGAACTCCAAAAGAAACACCGTCTCATACTTTGGACGTGTCGTGAAGGACGGCTCTTAAAAGAAGCGGTGGAGTTTTGCAGCATCAACGGCGTAAGTTTTTATGCCGTCAACAAAAATTTTCCCGAAGAGGCTTACGAAGAAGGAAATTTTATGCGCAAAATAGATGCGGATATGTTTATTGACGACAGAAATTTCGGCGGTTTTCCGGGTTGGAGCGAGATTTTTCAATCCGTTAACGGAACAATGCCCGAAGAGAAAAAGTCTACGAAAAAGAAGTGGTTTTGGCAGAAGTAAATGTTAAGTGAGTTTTTTTCCGAGGTTGTATTGCAGACCTTGCTTATAACGTTTTTTGTCCTGTGCATGATAACGGTTTTGGAATATGTAAACGTTGTCTCGCAGGGCTTGGTTAATAAGTTTATGCGGCAAAAGCCTTCGGTTCAGATTTTATTATCGTCATTTTTGGGACTGTTGCCCGGCTGCATAGGCTCTTATGCGGCGGTTTCGATGTACACGCACGAGGTTGTCGGTTTCGGCGCACTGCTTGCAAACCTTATCGCGACAACCGGCGATGAGGCCTTTTTGATGATTTCATTAATGCCCGAAAAAGCGGCTTTGATTTTCGGCGTTTTGCTTATTCTCTCTATTTTAGCAGGATATATCACTGTGTTTTTTGTCCGCAAAAACGAAGGACACTGCGGCGGCTTTGCGCATTTCCGCCTTCACAAAACTCACGACGCCGAAAAAACGGTTATCACCGCCAGCCTGAAAGAAAATTTCAAGAACCTGAATTTCAAACGTCTGACTTTGATAATTTCGCTACTGCTTTTTATTGCGGTAACTTTTACGGGCGGTTTTGACGAAGACCACGAGGGCGCGGACACGGAAAACATGGCGGTTAAAATCACGTTTTTGATTCTTTCTTCGCTGTCGCTCTTTGTGATAATCAGCGTTTCAAACCATTTTCTTGAAGACCATATCTGGAATCATGTCATAAAAGAACATTTCAAAAAAATCTTGATTTGGACGTTTGCGGCTCTTGCAGTGATATTTTTGGCAGAAAACTTTTTCGACATAAACGAAGCCGTAAAATCCTTTGATTCACAGCGTGTTGAAATCGTTATGCTGCTTATTGCCGTTGCGGTAGGATTAATTCCCGAATCGGGTCCGCATATCGTTTTCATATCGCTTTACTGCTCCGGGACAGTGCCGTTTTTTGTGTTGTTGGCAAACTGTATCGTTCAGGACGGACACGGCGCAATTCCGCTTTTTGCCGAAAACAAAAAAGATTTCTTTATGATAAAGGGTATAAAAGCAGCGGCAGCACTCCTTATAGGCACTGCCGCGATAATCTTTTAATTATTCACTCCATCTTCAAACCGTTTTACAAACATATAAATCACTGATTTACGGAAAATATATTGTCGTAAAAATATTGATTGGATTGAAATACACACTTTTGGTTCGCATTCAACGATAACAGTATTTTTTCGGGAAAATATAGCTGATAATTACCATCATAAACAAAATTATATTTTTTTAACAAAAAAATTAATTGGTAAATTTGCCAATTTTAAATTATATATATACTTTTGCTGCAATTCAATTTAAAAGTAGGGACACCACGATAAAAACGATTGATTGAATATGGATAAAAATTTAAAAAAATTCATGGATAC
>JAEEXW010000390.1 GCA_016287995.1 Bacteroidales bacterium | reverse complement strand
GGAAAAATTTTCTAACGAAAAATCAATTCTGTCACCCAAACAGGAATTTTCAGCAGAAATTTTAGGAGTGCAGGTCTGTTTTGAAAACCATGTAGAAACAAAATTTAAACTTTGATTATAAACACGTTTTGATAATGAAAGAAAAAGTTCCGGCTCTTTTGAATTGCCATTTTCGTCAAAACCGATTTATTTTTTTTCTCAATTTTTTTCGCGTTGCAACCGCACGGCGCGAATTGAAATGCCGTAAAATCTGTTGTTGCTGACAACTCTGCAACCGCCGCTGTTAAAACTCACAAACCGAGCGTAAGAAGAATTGTTTTTGTCAAGGGACAACGACCAATAATCGCCGGTCAAATTGCCCTGATAAAAAAAATTCTTGTCATAAAAGCCCGCCGCCGGCAAAAAAATATATGCGTCTTTTTTATATCTGTTAGCGACAATATACCCCGCAACCGAAGTGTTGTTGTAATTGTCCGTCCAAGTCCACTGACATTCGTCCAATAATTCCTGCCACTGCTCCTCTGTCGGGATTTGCCATTTTCTGCCCATAATGACATACGCCGCATCGTCTTCACAAGAGAGCAAAACGCGGTAATCGGTAAAGCCGCCTTCGCCATACTCTTCCTGACAACAATATTTTGTAAGTTGTTTGAAACTGAGATTGCAATATTTATAATTTGCCCAACAATATCCGTAACAGCCTTCTTTTAAGGGCTGAGACCATTTGCCGTTATAAAAATGCGGCACTGTTTCGCCCCAGCCGAAATAGCCGCCGCTTTGTTCGGGAGACTCTGCGCCGACATTACAAGCCGCCCAAAGCGTTCCGCTGCTCAGTCCGAGGTTTACATAATCTTTTTTGCCTTGCGCCATAATGTTAGCGGCAAACATAATAACGGCAATCAATAATATAAGTCTTTTCATAATGCCTCCAACCAGTCAAAAAGTTCATTAAGATTATAATCGCCAGTGTGAGAGGTTTCCCATGGCAGAAAATAATTAACGTTGAAACCTTCGCCGAGAAGTTTTAAGGCTAAATTAAGACTTATCTGAAAGCCGGTGTCCCGGTCTTTTGCGCCGTGGCGGATATACCAGTTTTTGGCTTTAACAGCCTGATTGTCCGAAATATAATTCATGGGATTCATCATCTTAACCCTTTTGACCAAATCATCTGTCAAAATATGACCGACGGCAAATTCCGTGAAATTAAGCGTCGTACCGTCAGAGAGTCCGAAAGCCTTGTTTTCTGCCGAGGGCGGATTGGAGCAAAAATTCTGCGAATCAAAAGCCGGCGGATTTTTAAGCCTCTGACTTTTAGCGACATACTCCAAATATTTCTCCAAATTGAAATCCACAATGCAGCGGCTTTCCTTTGACTCGTCATAAAAAGTTACTCCGGCTGTATCGCTTATTTCCTGCCCCTCTTCAAAGGCTTTGCTGACAGACTTCAACAGCCAAGATTTTAAATAATCAAGATAATTTTCGGCAGTTAATTGCTCTCCTGTTTCTGGATTTTTAAGGTTCAAAGAATTTAAATATTCAGGATAGAGTTTGGAAAGTTTTTCAGAAAGAGCCTCATGACAACTGTCAAGTTCCCTGATATTTTTGTTACAAAAACCGTACAACCATTCGTAAGCCATATCAGCATGCTCCAAATCTGTTATCGGACAAAAACAGACTGCCGCCCAAACATCGTCCGCGGCTTTTTCAGCCCCCATTTTGTCCAAAAGTTCCTCATAATCAGGGTGATTGCCAGTTGAGGCAAGCAATGCCGACATCGCTCCGCCCGCCGAAGTGCCGTCAGTAATAATCTTGTTAGAATTGCCCGCGATTAGAGCGTCGTTTGCTTTGAGATAACGCACCGCCGCTTTCAAATCCAAAAGTCCTGCCGGGAATTTTCCCGTGTAAACCGTTTGAAACTCGTCAGAGAGAACCCGTTTCTTTTTTTTGCCTTTTTTGGAAACGTATATCTCCTTGTGAACAAACGAGTTACTACCTCTCGAACCCGGAATACAAACTACATAACCCTCTTCCAAAGCGCGTCCTGAGGCATCGTTTGCAGAAGGCTGTTTGGCTTTTGATGCCAAATATCCGCCGATGTATGTCCGCAAAAAAATAGGAGAATCTTGTTTCAAATTTTCGGGAACATAAACATTTAGTGTCTGATATACAGAATCTTCCACGTTGGAAACGTAAAAAATATTTTCATACGCTTTATATTTTACCACAAAACCGTCCGGCATTGTGAGTTGTTTTTGCGTAAAATTGTCCGCATCAAATTTCAAAGTTTGCGCCTTTGCCGTATCAAACAAAACCGCGGCAGCGCACAAAATCAAAAACGTTTTTTTTAAATTCATAACATAAAAAATTGTAAATCAAAATTACTGAGAAAAAAATTAAAAACCAAATTTTTTGCATTATTTGACGAAAAAATTTAAATTTGCGGTTAAAAATTTTTTTTTAACCATGGCAGCACAAGCAATTTTATTAATCGTAGACCCCCAAAACGACTTTATTGAGGGCGGTGCGCTTGCCGTTGAAGGCGCACAAAAAGCAATGCAGGCATTGACGGATTTTCTTGCCCCGCATCCCAATTTGTTTGCGAAAACATTTGTAACTCAGGACTTTCACCCCGAAGACCACTGTTCGTTTAAGGAGCAGGGCGGCACTTGGCCGAAACACTGCGTAAAAGGCACTTCTGGCGCAGAAATTTTCCCGCCGTTACAAGCAGTCTTAGACCAGTGTCAAAAAATTGAGTATTGTAAAAAAGGTCAGTCAAAAGACAGAGACCAGTACAGCGTTTTTGACATTCAGGACGGCGAAATCACCAACGAAGACGGCAAAAAAATCCGTGACTACATAAAAAGTGTTGACACGTGTTTTATTTTTGTAGCGGGTATCGCCGGTGATGTCTGCGTTATGAACACGTTGAAAGATTTGATACAATTCGCTGACAAAGAGTATATTGCCGTTTACAGAAACTATACGGCAAGTCTTGACGGCGGACAAAAACTCGACGATTTTTGCGAAGAAAATTCCATTAAAATTTTTAGCAGAGACTGAAAATGAAACAGATAATTAATCACTTTACAGACAACGACTTATACACATTTACGTGTATGTATTACATTATTCAGACCTATCCGAGGGCGGAGGTTGAATATACTT
>JAEEXW010000389.1 GCA_016287995.1 Bacteroidales bacterium | reverse complement strand
AATATCTGCGCAACAGTTACCGCGAGTTCACGTCCGACAACCTCGGCAAGTTCATCAATATGAAATACGGCTCAATCGCCGACGCCAAAGCCAACCTTTCAATGGACGTACCGCAAATCCGCAACCATTACTTTGAGTTTCAGCGGCAGTTGTACAAGGCGGCATAAGGGGCAAGGGTTTAAAAACAAATAAATTTGTAAACACAATCCTTTATATAAACTAATTTTGTAAAAACGCATCTATTTTTTTGCTATAAACTAAAATTTGTATACTTTTGCTACCAAAAATAGCACTTATGGAAGAATACAAACCTTTGATTTTGATAACTAACGATGACGGAATTTTTGCCAAAGGCGTAAAGGAACTTGTTAGAGCCGTAAAAGATTTGGGCGAGGTGTGGATTGTTGCACCAGACAGAGCGCAAAGCGGTAAAGGTCATGGCGTTACGCTTGATATGCCGCTTTGGTATCGTCCGGCAAAATTTGACGAAGATGTTCGCGCTTTCAAATGTTCCGGCACGCCTGCCGACTGCGTTAAAATCGCACTTTTCAAAATACTCGACCGTAAACCCGACTTGATTCTCAGCGGAATCAACCACGGGTCTAATTCGAGCGTTAACATTTTATATTCGGGGACTATGGGTGCGGCTATGGAAGGCGCACTTCATAAGATTCCCTCAATAGGTTTTTCGCTTTTGAATTTTGCGCCCGATTCTGATTTTACAACAGCGGGAGAGTATGCAAGAAAAATTACCGAAAAAGTTTTGACAATGAAGTCAGAAAAGCCTGTTTGTCTTAACGTTAACATTCCGTATGACAATCCGCAAAACATAAAAGGCATAAAAATCTGTCGTCAGTCTTCCGGCGAATGGAGAGAATTTTTTGACGAGCGTTACCATCCGTCCAACCGCCGTCCGTATTACTGGCTGACGGGTAATTTTTATAATTTTGAGCCGGATTCTACTGATACCGATGAATGGGCTTTGGCAAACGGTTATGTTTCCGTACAACCTGTAACCTGCGATTGTACGGACTATTCTGCAATGAAATCTTTACAAATCGGGATCGAAGGACTTTAAGAATTTTTCAAGTTCTTCTTTTGTTATGTCTTTGTAATTTGCGGGAATGGCGAATACTTCATCGGGGATTTTTTCATCGGAAATTTCCGACGCGGTAAACTCCATATAAAGTCCGCTCAACATTACTTGAAATTTCATCAAAACACCGTCCAACGCTCTGAAAGCGTTGTTGATGTTTGGGTGCGAAATTTTTATATCGTTAGTATACCAAAGTTCCAAATCTCTGTTTATGGTTTTGCAATGTGCCGTTGCTTTGTTGCAGAGAAAACCGCATATTGTCGCCGTATCTTTTTCGCGGGTGATTTCCATGTCTTTTATCATATCGTAACCAAAAGCCATGCCGGAGGAATCCGTAACGTATTTGTATCTGTCGGCAATGATTCTGACAAGGGAATAGTACTTGTTGTTGTCGTTGTCGGTGATAAAGGAAATACTAAACGAACCCGCAAAACCTTTGATATTCATTGCGGTGTTGTTGTTTTTAAAATACATTTCCACTTCATCGGGCATAATGCCGATGAGTTGACTTTTATTTTCCGATTTAGGGAAATTTACTTTATACGTTATTTTGCCTTCGCTGATGCCGGAAAATTTGTTTTTTGGTCCGCACCCGAAGCACAAAAAAGTCGATATTATAATAATAAGTGTTCTGACCGTGTTTTTCATTGTCATAAATACAGTTTAGTTAAGCGGTGTTCTATAAATTTGCAACAAATAATGCGCCATATTTTTAATTTTTTTTAAAACATATCATTAAAAATATTTTTGTTTTTCAATAAAACTCTATACTTTTACTGACTGAATAAAATGCGGTTTTGCGGTACAAAAATAGTATATTTTTTTGTAATAAAAATAACTTTTTTACCGTTAAACTTTAAAAAAAGACAATTTTAAATATATGAGAAAAATCATAATTTCTGCGCTTGTATTGCTGTTCGGGCTTGATTCTATGGCTCAGGACGCGGTTTTTGACAACAAAACTGTTCAAATTGCCTCTTATAAAATAGACGCAAAACTTGATACCGATGCCAAAATGATTTCGGCAACGGAAGTTTTGAGGTGGAAAAACAACACTTCGGATACTGTTTCGGAGTTGATGTTTCACACTTATCTCAACGCTTTTAAAAATTCAAAAAGTACATATTTTATAGAAAGTGAAAGGGAATGTGGCTATAATCTCAGTGAACTTTTTTCGGATTCCGATTGGGGGTACATTGATATTTTGCGCATGACGATAGAAGGCGGCGAGCCTTTGACACCCGATTTGAAGTATTTTCACCCTGACAGCGGCAACGAAAACGACCAAACTGTTATGAAAGTGAAACTTCCAAAAAGTCTTCTTCCTGGCGAAGAGATTACTCTTAACATTACGTTTTTGTCTAAATTGCCGAAAATTTTGCACCGTACGGGCTACGAGCGTGGCGATTTTTTTATGGTTGGTCAATGGTTTCCGAAAATCGGCGTTTATGAGCCCAAAGGTATGAGGGGCAGAAAAAATTCCGGTTGGAATTGTCATGAATTTCATTTTAATTCGGAGTTTTATGCTGACTTCGGCACATACGAGGTCTCAATCAACCTTCCTGAAAAATACGTTGTAGGTGCAACAGGTGTAGAAACTTATAATGCCACAATCGGCGACGGGACAAAGACTTACAAGTTTTTCGCAAACGATGTAATTGATTTTGCTTGGACTGCTTCGCCGCGTTACAAGGTTATGCTTGACTCTTATAATAATAAAGGTATAAAACTTTTGTATATGCCCGAACATTCTTCTGAGGCCGAGCGTTATATAAAAGCCGTAAAATTTGCCTTTGAATACATGCAGAAAAATGTCGGCGAATATCCTTATCAGCAAATCACTTTGGCTGACTGTCCTTTTTACGCCCGAAGTGCCGCCGGAATGGAATATCCGATGTTCATAACCGTTCACACCAACCGTTTTGACGGTTTTCACGAGGCGGAAAGCGTTGCAATTCACGAGTTTGTGCATAATTATTTTATGGCGGCGGTTGCAAACAACGAGTTTGAAGAGGCTTGGCTCGACGAAGGTCTGACGTATTTTTACGAGGGCGAAATCATGGACGCATATT
>JAEEXW010000388.1 GCA_016287995.1 Bacteroidales bacterium | reverse complement strand
CACGCAACTTTGATTGACGAAAAACAAGCTCTCAAATTTATTTCAGAACAAGCACAACGAATAAAATGTTAGCTTGAAAAAAACAGAATAAGAAGTATTTATGAAAAACTTTTTCTTCAAAATATTATCGGGATTTTATTACTTGATAACTTCCGTGAGAAATTTTCTTTACGATAACAAAGTTTTAAAATCCCATGAATTTTCCTCGCCCGTAATATCCGTTGGTAACATCACGGTCGGCGGAACGGGCAAAACTCCGCACACAGAATATATTGTTAATTTACTAAAAGACAAATTTAATGTAACAATTCTGAGCCGGGGTTACAAACGCAAAACCAAAGGCTACATTCAGGCAAACAAAAATTCAACCGTTGCCGAAATCGGAGACGAACCAAAACAAATGACTCAAAAATTTTTAGGAAAAGCATTTGTTGCCGTTTGTGAAGACAGAATAAAAGGAATTAATAAAATACTTAACAAAGACATTGATAATCAATTAATAGTGCTTGACGATGCGTTTCAGCACAGAAGCGTTGTGCCGCTTGTAAACATTCTACTTACCGATTATAACAGACCTCTGTACGAAGATCATCTCCTCCCCTACGGACAGCTCAGAGAATCATCTAAAAATATCTCAAGAGCTCACATTATAATCGTTACAAAATGTCCTGAAGATTTGAAACCGATTGAAAGAAATATTATCGCTAAAAATCTTAACAAACTACCCTCTCAAGCTATATATTTTACAAATTTTCAATACACGGATTTAAAAAGCGTTTTCGATCAAAACACTGAAACTCCGCAAATTACAGAAAATACGGAAATCCTGTTAATCACAGGAATCGCAAGCCCAGAACCGTTAAAAGATTATATCAAGAAAACATTTTCACAAAAAATAACACATATCAAATTCAAAGACCATCACAATTTTAGGAAAAAAGACATTCAGAAAATAACCGAAAGTTTCAAATCGCTTTCCGCTGACAAAATCATAATAACAACCGAAAAAGATGCAGTCAGACTAAACGAATTGAACTTTGAACAGGAAATACGCAAAAGAATGTTTTTCCTGCCCGTAAAAGTTAATTTCCTAAGTCTTAAAGAAACAGATGACCAAGAAAAGTTTAACAATCAACTTTTAAAATATGTTACAGAAGATACAACAAACTACCGGTTACATACAACAGTGCGTTGATTTTCAACCGGAAATAGGTATTATACTCGGTACGGGATTAGGCAATCTCGTAAGCGAAATCGAAGTTTACAAAACTTTGAGCTATTCAGATATTCCTAACTTCCCCGTTTCAACGGTCGAAGGACACAAAGGCCAATTAGTTTTCGGATACTTGTCCGGCAAAAAAGTTGTTGCCATGCAAGGACGTTTTCATTTCTACGAAGGCTACACTATGCAGCAAGTAACATTCCCTGTCAGAGTGTTAAAAGCCCTTGGAATAAAACTGCTAATCGTAAGTAACGCATCAGGCGGAATGAACACCTCGTTCAGAGTTGGCGATATTATGGTCATCACCGACCATATAAACCTCTTCGGTACTAACCCGCTAATCGGTAAAAATATCGACGAACTCGGACCTCGTTTCCCTGAAATGTCAGAAGCTTACGACAAACGATACATTCAAAAAGCGTTTGAAATCGCCGAAAAACACAATATCCATCTCCAAAAAGGTGTATACATCGGTGTTACAGGCCCGACATTTGAAACCCCGGCTGAATACAAATTCTTTAACATCGCCGGTGCTGACGCCGTCGGAATGAGTACCGTTCCCGAAGTTATCGTTGCAAGACACATGTCTCTACCCGTATTCGCATTGTCTGTCATAACTGATATGGGTATCGGAACAACTGAAAAACCAACTCACGAAGAAGTTCAACGAGCAGCAGCTAAAGCCGAACCAAAAATGACAACTATAATCAAAGAAATCATAAAATAAACTACTTATAGTTGTGGGTTCGCCGCTCGCCGCGGGGGCGTTCCCTTTTGAAAAAGGGAACCGGAAAACTTTTATAAAATTTATCTTCAAAGCGTTAGGGGCTGTGGTCTAAGAAAACACAGCCCCTAACGTTTTGAAGATAAGTAATTAAAAGTTCTTTGGTTCTTTCAAGAAAAAACGCTCTGCCTCGAGCATCTCATCTCTTGCAATCGTTTGCACATTTTTCTTATTGTTTTTTGTTATAAAAATGACGCTTAGTACGAAAAAAAACTTAAAATTGCATTGTAAAATTTAAAGAAAAAAAATGAGTAAAAAACCTACATTATCTTTTTGGCAGATTTGGAATGTGAGTTTCGGATTTTTGGGCGTACAATTTGGTTTTGCGCTTCAGAATGCCAATGTCAGCAGGATTTTGTCGAATCTTGGAGCTGACTTAAATAATATTTCGCTTTTTTGGCTTGCTGCGCCGATTATGGGACTTATTGTTCAGCCGATAGTCGGAAGTGCCTCTGATAGAACTTGGAACCGTTTAGGACGTCGTTTTCCATATATTTTGGGAGGTGCGTTGGTTTCGATAGCTGCAATGTTTTTTATGCCTAACGCTTCGATTGTAACCTCTGTAATGCCGCCGCTTATTTTTGGTGCGATGATGTTGGCATTGATGGACGGCAGTTTTAACGTTACGTTTCAGCCTTTCAGGAGTTTGGTTTCTGATATGTTGCCTGAGGAGCAAAAAAACGTCGGTTATTCGATTCAGAGTTTTTTGATTAATGCTGGTGCGGTATTGGGTTCTGTTTTGCCGTATGTTTTAACTAATTGGCTTGGTGTCAGCAATGTAGCACCTGACGGAGAAGTTCCTAATTCGGTTATTTGGAGTTTTTATATCGGTGGTGCGGTTTTGATTTCGTCTGTTTTGGTAACGATTTTTACAACGAAAGAGTATTCTCCTGAGCAGATGAAGGAATTTGCTGAAACAAAGGATGTTGAGGCTGAAGTTCAAACAAAGGAAGGTTTTTGGTCAGTTTTGAAAAACGCGCCTAAAATTATGTGGCAACTTGCTGTTGTACAGTTTTTTGCATGGTTTGCGCTTTATTTGATGTGGGCGTATTGTACTTCGGGTGTGGCACAGCATTATTGGGGCACAGCTCCTGAAGATTCTAATTCTCAAGCCTTTAACGAGGCAGGAAACTGGGTTGGAATTATTTTCGGAGCTTACGGTTTGTTT
>JAEEXW010000387.1 GCA_016287995.1 Bacteroidales bacterium | reverse complement strand
AAAAATTCTCTGATTTAATCGACGAAATCACGCATTATCACAATTCGGGCGAAATCAATTTTAAAATTGAGGACAAAAAAGGTGCAATGGAACGTGTAAAAAATTTCTTCGTTGAAAAAGAAAAACCGTTGGCTTTTTATGATTTTGACGGCTATCGCGTTGAATATCAAGACTGGTGGTTTAATATCAGAATGTCTAACACAGAGCCGTATTTGAGGCTTTTGTGCGAGGCAAAAACCGAAGAAATGCTCAAAGAAAAGGTTGAAACAATAACAAAATTAATCAACGCATGAACGAAAATTACGAGTTAATAGAAAAAAAACATATAAAAAGTTATAACTGCGACGGATACTTTTTACTTCACAAAAAGTCAGGTGCACGTATAGTAAAATTTGCGGGAAATTATCCGAACAAGACATTTTGTATCGCTTTTAAAACATTGCCTTACGACGATTCGGGAGTGCCGCATATTTTGGAACATTCTGTTCTTAACGGCTCAAAAAAATACCCCGTAAAAAGTCCTTTTGACCAACTTATAAAGGGATCGCTTTATACGTTTTTGAACGCAATGACAGCAGAAAATTTCACGATGTATCCTTGCGCGTCAACAAACGAGAAAGACTATTTCAATTTGATGGACGTATATTTGGACGCTGTCTTTAATCCGCTTATTTACAGCGACAAACGTATTTTAAAGCAAGAAGGTTGGAGGATTTTGTTGAAAGACAAAAATTCAGTTCCTCAGTACACAGGTGTGGTTTATAACGAGATGAAAGGCTCGTTTTCTGACCCGCAAACTTTGATGTATTATGAGATGATGAAAGTGCTTTTTCCAGACAATTGTTACGGCAAATGTGCGGGCGGAAATCCCGAAAAAATTCCGACTTTGACGCAAGAAAAATTTGAGGCTTTTCATCAAAAATATTACCGCCCAGAAAATTCTTTCATATATTTTTTCGGTGACGCAGATTTTGAAAAGGAACTTGACTTTTTGGATAAAAATTATCTATCCAAGTTTACTAAACAAAACGATAATTATGATATACCTTTTCAAAAGTCTTTTGAAAAGCCGAAAGAATTAACAGTGCCGTATCCGTCAGAAAGTGGGGATTCAAGTTTTATTTCGCTTGACTTTGTAACCTGCAAAAACACTGATGTTGAAGAGTTTATGGGACTTTACGCTTTGGGCGAAATCTTAATTGAACAAGAGTCAGGAATTATCCGTCAGGCGTTTGTTCAAGCGGGCTTAGGCGATGAAATCAGTTTTGCTGTTGAACCTTCGCAACAAGTTGTGGCAATGATAGTTGCCTACGGTTGCGAAAAAGAAAACACGCAAAATTTCAAAGAACTCGTTTTGTCATGTCTTCAAGCAGTTGTGGAACAAGGCATTGATAGTCAGTGGATTAACGCTGTTATGAACCGTCTTGAATTTTTCTATAAAGAATTTGCTGATGCACAACTCGGAATGAAAATCATTCAAAGCGGACTTTATACTTGGTTTGCTGGCGACAACCCACTGAAAATCATGGAGTTTGACGAGTTAAGACCCAAAATTACGTCAGAATTTTTAACCGGCTTAATCAAAAAATATTTTCTTAATAACAATCACCGCTTGCTTTTGACGTTAGTGCCTAAAAAAGGTCTTAACACCGAAATAAACGAAAAAACTCAAAGAGAGTTAACTACATATATTTCATCACTTTCTGAGGCTCAAATCGAGGAGTTAATCGAAGAAAACAAGAAGTTAGAAACTTTTATGAATACTCCCGACAGCCCCGAAGCCTTGAAATGTATTCCTCACCTTACCAAAGGCGATTTAACCACAAAAGCCGCTGACTATCAAGCACTTGTTAACAACAATATAGTAAGATACGAAACTTTCACAAACGGTATATTCTACGCTACTTTGCATTTTGATTTGCGGGTTTTGCCGTTTGAAATGTTGCCATACGCGGGACTTTTGGCGGAAGTTTTAGACAATATGCCAACCGAAAAATACGGTTTTGCGGAGTTTGACAATTTGCAGGATTTGCTTACCGGAAGTTTTTCTACTTCGAGCGGAGTTTATTCAAAAATCGTTGATAATAAGAGAATTCCCGTTCCCGAATTTAAGGTTAAAACCAAGTTTTTGACTAAAAAAATAGAAGACGTTTTTTCTTTGTTAGACCAAATGATAAATCACACGGTTTTAACAGACAAAGAGCGTCTTAAAGAGTTGATTTCCAGACTTAACTGTCAGATGAAAAACAGCCTTGACTCCGACCCGTTTTCTGCAATCAGAGACCGCGCCGAGTCGTATTTTATGGAAGATAGTTTCATCAACGAATTTTTGGACGGAATTGATTTTTACTTTTTCGTTAAGGATTTGGACGAAAATTTTGATGCAAAAGTTGAACAAACCGTCAGCAACCTTTTGAGGGTCAAGGATTTAATTTTCCGTCGCGACAATTTCAAAGCAACTATCATCTGCCAAAAAGATGATTATCAGTGTTTTGAAAAAGTTTGCAAGAATTTTGAAACTAAGTTAAATGACTCAAAATCAGCGTTTTTAACGTGGAATATTAAACCTGAAATCAAAAACGAGGCTTTTGTCGGCGACAGTAAGGTCAGTTACGTTTTTAAGTGTGCTGACATGATGACAGACGATTTTAAATACCGCGGTTACAATTTGGTCTTGAAAAAAATTCTATCTTCTGACTATCTTCAAAACAATGTCCGCGTAAAAGGCGGCGCATACGGAAGTTGGTTTAGTTTCAACGATGACGGCTATTTATCGTTTGCCTCTTATCGAGACCCTAATCTCAAAGAAACGCTCGCAATTTACGATTTGGCAGCGGATTATTTGGAAAATTTTGCTGCCTCTGAGGAAGAAATGTTGAAATACATAATTGGTACTTTGTCAAACGAAGACCGCCCTTTGACGGCAAAACAAGAAGGTGCAGAAGCGTTTGCGAGATATTTCAAAGGCGAAAGTTTTGATGAGGTTCAAAGGGAAAGAAACGAAATTCTTTCATGCACCGCTCAAAATATCCGCGATTTTGCAACTATTATAAAAGCGGCGAAAAAAGCCATGGCGGTTTGTGTTTTCGGAGGTGAAGACAAAGTGCGCCAAAATCAAGATTTATTCAAAAAAATTATCAAATTATGAAAAAATTGTTTCTAATTTTGCTGACAGCATTTTCA
>JAEEXW010000015.1 GCA_016287995.1 Bacteroidales bacterium | reverse complement strand
GGGCTGCTGGGACGGGGTGCCTAACAAATACATTCCCGCCACAAATTTTAACGGTTCGTGGTTTTTCGTAAAAGCAGACTCCGCAAATGCGGACGAAATCGAAAAATCCCTTCTTAAAGGTGTGTCCGTCAAGGGTATGCAGATAGTGCGTCTGCCGCATACCGCCAACATCGAGCCGCTTGTTGTCAACAATCAATGGCAAGGAATATGCTTTTATATGAAGAAGTTTATTGTTAACAAAGCCGTGAAAGACAAGATGTTGTACTTATATTTTGAAGGTGCGATGAACGTTGCTGAGGTTTGGGTCAACGGCAAAAAAACAGTAACTCACGAAGGTGGTTATTTGCCTTTTGTTGCTCCTTTTGAGCCTCTTGACGGAGAAAACTGCGTTGTGGTAAAACTTGACAATACAGACAATCCCGTAACAGGACCAAAGCCGCTTAAAACATTGGATTTCAACACTTACGGCGGTATTTACCGTAACGTGTGGTTTTGTGCCAAGGATTCGCTTTCGATTACCGAGTCGGCTATAAAAAGCGAACATTCAGGCGGCGTTTTCATAAAAACTTCTGACATTGGAGAAAATTCAGGAAAGGTAACCGTTACCGTTAACATACAAAATGCGTATGCCGAAGACAAAGAAACAGAATTGGTTTGCCGTGTGCTTGACCATAACAGAAAGTCTCTGGGAAAGGCGGTTGTTTCAAAAATTTTGAAAGGTTCATCAAGGGAAGATTTGTCGTGTGAGCAGACTTTAACAGGCATAACGCTTTGGGATACTGACAATCCATGGCTTTACACTTTGAGGGCGGAGGTACATTCTGACGGAAAAATTCTTGACGTAAAAGAGACGGAGTTTGGTTTCAGAAAAATAGAAATCACGCCCGAAGGCATAAAACTTAACGGGAAAAAAAGGTTTTTGCGCGGTGTCAACCGTCATCAGGAATATCCGTATGTCGGTTATGCAATCTCCGACGAGGCTCAGAAACGGGACGCTTACAAAATCAAAAACGCCGGATTTGATTACGTTAGAGCATCGCATTATCCGCAGTCTGAGGCGTTTTTGCAGGCCTGCGACAGATACGGAATACTTGTACTTGACCCTATTTTGGGCTGGCAGTATTTCGGAGACGAAGCCTTTGAAAAACACGAACTTGAAGACTGTCGTTATCTTATTCGCAGGGACAGAAACCACCCGTCGGTTTTGGCTTGGGAACTTTCAATCAACGAAACTAAAATGACTGAAAGTTTTATGAAACGCGCCAACGAAATCGCAAGGGAAGAATTCCCGACGGAATATTGTTACACGGCGGGGTGGGAGAAAGGTAAATACGATATTTTTATTCAAGCGCGTCAGCACCGAAAGAAAGGCGATATTATAAGTCAGCCGTTAATCGTCTCGGAGTACGGTGATTGGGAATATTACGCACAAAACGCAGGCTTTAATCAGGATTCGTGGCAAAATCTAAAACCTGAGGAGCGCACTTCGCGTCAACCGATAGAGTCGGGCGAAAAACGTCTTCTTCAACAAGCCGTTAACATCACGGAGGCTCACAACGACAACCTTTCAACCACCGCTTTTGCCGACGGTTACTGGGTTATGTTTGATTATAACAGAGGATATGCCAACGATTTGGAATATTCGGGCATAATGTCAATAAACAGAATGCCGAAATTTTCGTATTATTTTTTCCGCTCGCAGCGCGACATCGACGATTCGGAGTTAAGAGCCTTTGCTGAGCCTATGTGTTTTATTGCTTCGTATTGGCGTCCCGGTGAAAGCAAAGGCGTTACGGTATATTCTAACTGCGAAGAAGTGGAACTTTTTGTTGACGGCGTATCATACGGCAGACATAAGCCTGAGAAAAACTCCATAACACAAAACCTTCCGCATCCGCCTTTTTATTTTGATGTCAACTGCGAAAAAGAAGGTACACTTAAAGCAGTTGCATACGACGGCTCTGGGGCTCCCGTAACGGAATGTGTCGTAAAATCACCGCTCAGTCCCGTGAGGCTGAAACTTGTTTTGGACGAAAGCGGCTCTCTGATTGCCCCTAATGACGTGATTTTGGTTCATTGTTATATTTTGGACAAAAACGGTACTGTTGTAAGCACTGCTGATAGCGAAGTGGAATTTTCTGTTTCGGGGACGGCTGATATGATTTCGCCGAAAACAATCAAAGCCGAGGCTGGCGTTGCAACCGCGCTGATACGCGTTGGGAAAAATAGTAACGATTTTACCGTTTCGGCAAAATGCGGCTCTATGTACACTGTTGCTGACAGGTAAAAAATAGTCGGGAAAAAAGAAAAAAAATGTACGGTTTTTGAAGAAAAAATAATGACTTTGGGATTTTAAAAAAAAATGAAACTTTTTTTTCTTTATATATCGTTTTTGGTTGCTGTTTTTTTTGTCGGAAAAGTTTCGGCACAGGAAAAACAGCCTTTGTTTCATACCGTAGACGAGCAGGACGGACTTGTTAACGACCTTATCAACTGTATTGAAATTGACGATTACGGTTATGTTTGGACGGGTTGTAAATCAGGACTTTGCAGATACGACGGACAGAATTTTCAAATTTTTTCGGCTTCGGGCGAATCCAAAAAAAATTACGTTGCGGGTAATACTTTTTCAGACCTTGAAAAAGATATTAACGGCAGGCTTTGGATTGCTTCCGAGCGGGGCGTAACTTTTTACAACCCTACGACAAGCCGTTTTACCTTTGTGGACATAGTACTTCCTGACGACGGCAAGAGACATTCGAGTTATCAGGCTGATAAAATTTTGATAAATTCTCAGGGCGAGGTTTATTTGTATTCCACGTATGCGCAACTCTTGAAATTTAGCGAAACGGACACGCTTTTTTATCCTGTTTTTTCGGACGTTCTTTTCGGCAAAAATTGTCGTTATTGTTATATTGATAATAATAATAATTTTTGGCTGATGTCGGATGTTGATAAAAAAATTTATAAACTTTCGCCTTATGGTGATATTTTGCGCATTGTAGACTGCTCTCAAATACCTAATCCGCCGACAAAAGGAAGTTTTGCATTTCTTGACAACGGCAACGGCGAGATATTTTTCGGTGGCGACAACGGGCTTCATGTCTTTAATCAAAATACCGGTACTTTCGGCAAACTTGATGCCGTAAACCTTGAAATTTTTCCGGAAACCGAGTCTAAATGCTTTTTTAAGGATAGCCGTGGGCTTATTTGGATTGGTACTAATGCCAAGGAACTTTTTATTTACAATCCGAAAACTAAATTTTTGACCAAAGTGCCTTCTGCCTCCAATCGTACACCTTACCGTCTTACCTCGTCTTCTGTGATTGATATGCGGGAAGATAGACAGGGTCTTTTGTGGTTTGGAACATGGAAAGGCTTGTCTTACACGGAGTTGAATCCGACGAAAAAATTTCATAACGTCTCTAACGAAGAGGCGGAAATTCTTCCCGGCAAAAATTACGTTGACGCTTTTGATTCTTATAACGGTATGATGGCAATCGGCTGCGACGGCGGTGGCGTAACGTTTTGGAAAAAAGGCGCACCCGAAAGGGAAATTTGTTTTGACCCGGAGATTGACAAAAATTCCGTTATGGATCGTCCCTCGGTTTTATCGCTTTGTTTTGACAAGGACGGTTACCTTTATAACGGCGGTTACAACCGTGCCGTAACGAGGATTTATCCGGATTGGAAGGGCGAAGACGAATATCCGTTAAGGCACGAAAAATCCGATTATATGTCTTCCGATTTTACTGCCGACATTATTTGCGATAGTAAAAACAGAATTTGGATTATGACCAACGGCGACGGACTTTACGAATTGACGGACAAGAAAAAAGGCACTGTCAAAAGGCATAATATTGACAAAAATGGCAAGCCGATATGTTGTATGTGGGGAACGTGTTTGGCAGAATACAAAGATAAAATTCTTATCGGCTCGTATCAGGGTATTTCGGTTTACGATGTAGAAAACAACGAGTTTAAGAATTATGAGTGCGACGTGGAAGATACTACTACGATAAGTCATAATTGGGTTGCTGATATTTTTGTGGACTCAAAAGACAGAATTTGGGTTGGCACGAGTTACGGGCTCAATCTTTTTGATATTAACACCGGAAAATTCCGCCGCATTGTGGATTGCGGAAGCGGCTTTTTGAGTGATGATATGAAAGGTGTTTTGGAAGACAAAAAAACGGGGTTGCTTTGGATTTCTACGGCAAAAGGCATTGCAAAATTTGATACGGAGAAGTTAAAAGTAGTCCGCACTTATCTTTCTTCGGACGGACTTTTGAGCGAAAACTTTTCGTTGAGGGGTGCGTATTGCGACCCCGAAGGCACGATGTTTTTTGGTGTTGCCAACGGTTTTGTGTATTTTAATCCCGAAGAAATCAGCGACAACCTTCAACTTCCTATGCCGATGATAACTGGTTTGATGATTAACTATAACAGGGTTACGCCGATGGACGAAAATTCGCCGCTAAAAAAAGCACCGGAGGCAACCGAAGGTATAGAACTCAGCGCAGACCAAAGCACATTTACAATAGAGTTTACCTCGCTGAATTTTGTCAACGAGGCCGGCAACCGTTATTTCTACTATTTGGACGGTTACGACAAAGATTGGATTGACATCGGTTCGCGCCATGAAATCACTTTTACTAACCTTGATGCGGGATTTTATATTTTTCAGGTGAAATGTCAGAATGCCGACGGAAGTGTTTCTGACATCAGACCGTTGAAGATTCTTATTCACCCGCATTTTTACAAAACGTGGTGGTTTTATACGCTTGAAGTTTTGTCTGTTGTGTTCTTTGTGCTTTTAATTTATTGGTATAGAACAAGACGGTTGAAAGAAAGTCAGAAAGAACTTGAAGAAATGGTGAAATCGCGCACCGAAGAACTCGTTAAGGCAAATGACGAACTTACGGCGCAGAAAGAAGAAATTCTTAGACAGTCTCAGGAAATTGAACTTCATAGAGACGAACTTATCAGCAAAAACGAAGAACTTGAATTGTCGCGAAAAGAAATTTCGGAGCGTAACGAAGAAATCGAAAAATCACTCAAAAATATTATGGTCTTAAACAATATGAGCCGTCAAATCACCTCTTCGTTTGATATGACGAATATTGTTATAATGGCTTACAATCACTTAACTCAGATTCTTAGGGTCGACTTGTTTACGACCGGAATTTTTAGTTCGGGAATCAATTCGTTGGAATTTAAGTTTGGTTTTATTTCGGGAAAGGTGGTTACAGAGACTGCTGTGCCGTGTCGCGAAACCTCATACGCGGAAATTCAGTGTTATACTTCAAACTCTGATGTCTTTTTAAAAGGCGAGGAGTGCGGAAAATCTTTCTTCAAAAGCAAAGACGGAAAACTTTTTGGTTCAATATGTCTTTTGCCGCTTATTGAAGGTAGCAAGGCTAACGGTGTTTTGGTAGTTGGTTCTTTCAAGGAAAACTATTTTTCAGACCATGACATTGCAAATATCAGAATGATAAGTTCTTACGTTAGCATTGCAATTGACAAGGCAAGAGACTACGGTCAACTCAGAGCCAAAAACAACGCAATCAACGGTTCTATTCGTTATGCAAAAACAATTCAGGACGCGATTTTGGTTCAAGAAGAAACCATCAACAAGTATTTTTCGGGAATGGTGATTTTCCGCCCGAAGGACATCGTGAGCGGCGATTTCTACTGGTTCAAAACCATTGAAAGAGATAGCGGCGGACTTTATAAGATTTTTGCCGCTGACGTAGATTGTACGGGACACGGTGTTCCTGGTGCGTTTATGTCGCTGATTAGCAATACGTTGCTTACTGATATAATAATTCGTAGCGGAGTTTGGGAGCCTGACAAAATTCTTGCTCTTTTGGACAGAGAAATAAAACTTGCTTTACATCAGGAAGATACCGAAAATAACGACGGTCTTGATATGGCAATTTGTCGTTTTGATGTAGACGAAAACGGTGAAATTCAGACTGTTGCATATTCAGGAGCAAAAAATCCTCTGTATTATTACAGCAAAGAAAAAGACGAACTTTCAACAATAGCAGCCGACAGAATTTCAATAGGCGGTTTCAACAACGAGAAAGAAAAGATTTTTACTTGTCATACTTTTGTAGTTAAAAGAGGCGATATGTTTTTTATGTCGTCTGACGGTATCATTGACCAAAACAACAAAGACAGAAAGCGTTTTGGCTCGCGGCGTTTTATGAAAGTTATCACTGATAATTGCCATAGCGATATGAAAGTTATAAAAAATGCAATGGAAACTGCTCTTGACGAATTTATGGGTGGTGTAGAGCAGAGAGACGATATTTCGGTGATGGGGCTTGGAATTGTATAAAAAATTGGAGGGGGGTTTTTTTGCTTTTTTCAAAAACATAAATTATCTTTGCCGTCAGAGAAAAAAGAAAATTATGTTAGATTTCAGCGATATATCCCGAAAATTGCCAATCGGCGTTCAGAGTTTTGAAAACCTGAGAGAAGTAGGCTGTCTGTATGTCGATAAAACCGACTATGTGTATTTCCTTACACATTCCGGCACTAAATCGTATTTTCTTGCACGTCCGAGACGTTTCGGTAAAAGTTTGTTTGCTAATACCTTGCGTGCATATTTTGAGGGGAAAAAAGAATGTTTCGCCGGTCTGAAAATTGATGCTTTGGAGAAAGAATGGATAAAATATCCGATAGTATATTTTGATTTTGTGGACGGTGATTATTCTACACCGCAGACGTTGATTGACAAAATTAAAATCGTTTTACAAGATTTTGAAAAAGAGTACGGAATCCAATTTGAAGAAAAATTTATCGCTTCTGAAAACAATGAGGACGAGGATAATATCGAAGCCCAAAAACTGTCTTTCCGTTTCAGATACGATATGGAGAGCGTTTATCAAAAGACCGGTTTGCAGACCGTTATCATCGTTGATGAATACGACAATCCTCTTATCACAAGCGAAAATCTGTCAGAAAGCAAAAAAGTTTTCCGGGGCTTTTTCTCCGTCTTGAAATCCGCCGACAAATTTATCCGTTTTGCATTCATTGCGGGTGTAACCAAATTTGCCAAGACATCAATTTTTAGCGGTGCAAATCAGCCGCTTGACATATCTTCTAACGAAAAATTATCGGCAATTTGTGGCATTACGCATGAAGAATTGATTGATAATTTCTCTCCTGAAATCAAGAAACTCGCTGACAATCAGGAATTAAGTTTTGATGAATGTGTCGCAGAACTTAAACATTGGTACGACGGATACCTCTTTCACGAAAAAGGAGTTAAGGTATTCAATCCCGTAAGCCTCTTGTCTGCTTTTGCAAATGAGGATTTCCAGAATTATTGGTACGATACCGGCAATCCGACTATCCTGATGCAGCGGATTCATAATTCATATTTTGATTTCAGGTATTTGGAAAACGATGTCAAATATCCCAAAGACTTGTTGAAATCTCACAAAGATGACGAGTTTAAGGCGGATTTGGTGGCGTTGCTTTATTATTCGGGTTACTTAACGATAAAAAGTTATGACCGCCCGACCCGTGCATATACTTTGGGATTTCCAAACAACGAAATCAAACTGAGTTTTCTCAACGGTTTGGTTGATGAGTTTTATCAGATACCTGACAGTCTGTCGGGGTTCAACTATTCATATTTCTTGGACGATTTTGCGTCTGGAAATATTGAGGGCGTCATCACCCGTCTGCAAGCCTTGTATAGTTCTTTGCCGTATGCCAATGACAATAACATAAAGTATCTTGAACGTGATTTTCAAAATGTTATTTATTTGGTTTTCACTATTTTAGGACAGTTTGTTGTTTCTGAGTTACATTCGTCAAAGGGCAGGGCAGACAGCATTTTGATAAATCAAAATTACGTTTATATTTTTGAGTTTAAGATGGACAGCGATGCGCAGACCGCCCTTGACCAAATCAACGAAAAGGACTATGCCGGACGTTTTAAAGCGGACGGCAGAAAAATAGTAAAAGTGGGTGTTAATTTTTCAAGTGCGAAAAAGAACATTGACGATTGGAAAGTTGAAGTATAAAAAAATTCGGCAGTCGTTTTTGCAAAAATATTTTGTTTTTTTCATAAAAAGTTTTCATCTTTGCGTAAAAATCATACTATTATGGACATAATGATGAACGAACCGATAATTTGGCCGCCGAAATATATTGACCCGACGACAGATTTTGGTTTTAAGCGGATTTTCAAGGATGAAGAAATAACACGCGGTTTTCTTAACGATTTGGTTCAGAGCCACAATCCAGAGGTACATATTGCAAGCGTAAAGATTACCGACGGTGAAGCCGATGAAGCGAACAAGGACATCCGTCGCGTTGTTTACGACGTAAACTGCATTACAGACACCGGCGAGGAGTTTATCATCGAAATGCAAAACGATCCGCAGGATTTTTTCTCTGACAGAATAGTCCTTTATCTTGCCCGTGCTGCATCACGTCAGCAGAGTAAAGGATATATGAAGTTTGTTGACGAAAACGGTGAATTTCAAAAAGAACCGTGGAAATACAATATGAAAAACATTTACGGAGTTTTCTTTATGAATTTTGTAGATAAAGAACATCCGCAAAAACTGTCTCATTTCCAATTTATGGAGACGAAAGAGCATTACAAAGATTCTGAGGCACTTCAATATTGGAAAATACAAATGCCGCTTTACAGAAAGATGAAAGAATCCGACTGTGAAACCGTCATTGACAAATGGATATATAACTTATCAAACATGCCGAAAATGAAAACACAATTATCATTTAAACAGGACAGTCCGCTTTTTATGCGGTTGGAAAAACTTGCATCGTATTCCGACATGACAAGAGAACAACAATGGGCATACGATTCAAGTTATCATAACTATGTTAGTTATTACGGACAGTTGGCAACAAAATTAAGAGAGGGTAAAGAAATTGGCTTTATAGAAGGTGAGACAAAAGGCAGGGAAGAAGGTCTTGCCGAAGGCCGCGAACAAGGCCGCACCGAACAACTTATAGAAAGTATCAAAAACCTTATATCTGCCGGTTTTGATTTCGATAAAGCAGTTGAAGTATTAAAAGTCCCTGCTGACCAAATCCCCGAATTGCGCCGGTTAATTTTTGACAATAAATAATTTAACCAATTTTAACTCTGAAAAATTTGCACTATTCATTTTTTTGAATTTTATTTGCAACCGTAACTAAACATAATACAACCTTAATATGAAAAATTTGCAAAACTCAATAAAATCGCGTATCTTTGATACGCAACGCAACGCAACGCAACGCAACGCAACGCAACGCAACGCAACGCGATAACTATATCTGTAAAAACAGGGCGTTTACGCCTATTAACCATATAAATCCCTTGTGGAGAGAATAATAATTTTCTCCGCAAGGGATTTTTCTATTTATTCAATCTTTAAAATCAAATTTTATGAAAAGATTCTCATTTTTATTTCTGTTTGGCTTAATTCTTTTAGCCTCAGTTGTGCCGAGTTGCACAAAAGAAGAAATCACCGAAGTTGTGAACTATGTTCCTATTTGGAAAGGTTCATTGGACAGTGCCCCGAAAAATCCGGCACCGGGTTGGGCTTATTATGACACAAAATTAGGTCAGTCGTTCATTTTTGACGGCACGTCATGGCAGTTGATGTCAGAAAACGGACAAAAAGGTCAAAACGGCAAGGACGGCAAAGACGGAGTTGACGGCAAAGACGGCAAAGACGGAGTTGACGGCAAGGACGGTAAAGATGGCAAGGACGGAGTTGACGGTAAAGACGGCAAAGACGGACAAAACGGTCTCGGACTTGTCTGGAAAGGCGAACTAAAATCCGCTCCGTTAAATCCTCAAACCAACTGGGCTTATTACAACAGCGAAGAAAAGAAGTCGTTTATTTATGACGGCAGTGCTTGGCTTGTACTTGCAAAAGACGGTGCGCAAGGCGAGAAAGGTGCGGACGGACAAAACGGCAAGGATGGTACAAACGGCACTGACGGTACAAATGGTACAAACGGCAAAGACGGTGCAAGTTTTGTTTGGAAAGGCGAACTTGAAGCCAGCCCCTCAACGCCTCAAACCAACTGGGCTTATTACAACAAGACCGACAAAAAAGCCTACGTTTATGACGGCGAAAAATGGTCAATCCTTGTCCAAGACGGCAAAGACGGTGAAAACGGCACAAATGGTACCAACGGTGAAAACGGCAACGACGGAACAATCATTGTATGGAAAGGTTCTTCGACCGCAGCCCCTGCCTCACCTGCAAAAGGCTGGTGCTATTATAACAGCACAGAAAAGAAGTCATATATGTATGACGGAACTACATGGCAAATGATTGCGCAAGACGGACAAAACGGTACACTCATTGTTTGGAAAGGCGCATTAGAAACCGCTCCTGAAAATCCTGTAACAGGCTGGTGCTATTATAACAGCACAGAAAAGAAATCGTTTATGTATGACGGTACTGCATGGCAGATGATTGCGAAAGACGGCAAAGATTACGAACCGCCGGTATTTGCCTTTACCGTCAACGCAGAGGGCAAAAAAGTTGTTTTCAGCCCCGGCAACTTGTTAAAAAACAATAACTCAGATGAGTATAAATTTGCTGCGAACCAGTGGACGTTAACAGAGGACGGCTATACAAATACATTTACGTATAACGATATAGATAATTGGAACAATAAGACTATTGACGGTAATCAATGGTATGCGCTTTCCGCGGACGAGTGGAAGTATTTGATTGGTAACGGCAGCAGCAAGCGTGAAAGTGCTACGACTTTGCGTAAATGGAGGACAATCAACAGTGTTAACGGTAGTGTTGACGGTTTGGTTATCTTGCCTGATGGATGTACAGCAAGCATTGATGCTGACTGGGCGACTTTGGAGGCTGCCGGCGCGGTATTCTTGCCTGATAATGGAGTCTCTTATTGTCGTTACTGGTCTTCGTCTCCGAACGGTTCAGGCAACGCGTGGGACTTGTTCTTCGGTTCGGGCGGCGTCATCGTGGACTACTACAGCCGCAACGGTCGGTTTGCAGTTCGGCTGGTTCGTTCTTTGAAGTAATTAATCATGTTTTAGAAATTTTGAATTAATAATAGAGAGACTGTTTAAAAAGGCTTGACTCCACCTTTTTAGACAGTCTCTTTTTGTTTGCAAATACTAAATTAATATATCGAAATTCTTGTATAAAAAAAATTTTTGCTAAGAGAAAAAAACTTTGTAATTTAGCCGGAAATTAAAATTGCTTAAATTCGGTTAAATTATGTTTTTAGTAGCAGACTGCGGCGCAACAAAATGCGATTGGGCTATTTCAGACGGTAACGAGTGCGTAAAAACTTTTACCGGAGCAGGGTTCAATCCTGTCCACAGCAAGGACGATAGCATTTTTGCCGCCATAAAAAATGCCGTTACCACAAATGAGGTAAATGCAAAATCCATAGATAACATATTTTTTTATTGTGCCGGTTGCATCAACGAAATTTCAAGCGACAAAATAAAGGGCGCTCTGAGATATTTTTTCCCTGATTCGCAGATTGAAACTTTTGACGATTTAACAGCGGCGGGAAGGGCTATCTTCAAGACTGACTGCGGAATAGCATGTATTCTTGGAACGGGCTGTAACGCTGGTGTGTATACTGATATGGAGATTCAAGACCATATTCCTCCCTTAGGTTATATTTTGGGCGACGAAGGTTCGGGAAGTTCAATCGGAAAACGCCTTATCAACGCCATTTACAAAAAAGAACTCCCTGATGAATACCGCGAAATGTTTGAAAGAGAGTGTATGCTCAATTATGACGACGTGATTTACGGTGTTTACAAAAGCGACACGCCTGCTGTTTTCTTGTCGAGTTTTATGCCTTTTATTCATGACCATATCAACGACTTGACTCTTAGAAATTTGGTTTTGACAGAGTTCGACATGTTTTTCAACCGCAATATTATAAGACTTGACAGACCGAAGACTTACTGCGCTGGGTTTGTCGGCTCGGTGGCAGTGTATTTTGCTGACATTCTCAAAGATGCGGCGCGTTTTCACGGCATTACAATATCAACTATCGTTCAAAAGCCGATTCAAAGACTTGTAGAATTTCATAACGAGGTTCCGCAACCGAAAAATGAATAATTTTAAAAATAAAAAAAATACTAAAAAAACATGAAAAGGAAAGTTTTAACTATGTCATTGGTCTTGGCGTTGGCAGCGGGGGAAGTCTCCGCGCAAATTACCAATACCAATGCGTTTGCCGTGCCGGAGGGTTTTAAGACGGTTTCCGTCAACATTTCCGCCAACGGTCAGATTGCCATAGTCGGCATTCAAAAAGACGAACAATTCAAATATCTTTTTTTCAAGAAAAACAACGGCTCTTTTTCTTCCGGCAACGAAAACAACCCGCTTAACTCTATGATAAGTACGGGTGTTATCCCTTTTAATCCGTCGCAGTCTTCCGACGGTAACGAAATCTATTTTGCCGCAACGGGTGAAGGCGGAGAAAATACCGATATTTTTTATATTTCAAAGGTTAACGGCGTTTGGGGCGAAAAACAATCAGTTGGCAGCAACATCAATTCTGATGCCAACGAACAATATCCGGCGATAAGTCCTGACGGTAACACGTTGTATTTCACGAGACTTGTGGCGGACGGCGAAGACAAACGCTGCGGTGCGCTTTATCTTGCCAACCGTTTGCCGGGCGGCGAATGGGAAAAGGCTGTTGACGTACCGGAGCCCGTAAGTCTCGGTTGTGAGGCTTCTCCGTATGTCTGTCCCGACAACAAGACAATTTACATATCTTCCATACGCGAGGGCGGAAAGGGCGGTTTTGACATCTACTACGTCAGCCGTCTCAACGAAAAACTTTGGGTGATTCCAATCCCCGTTGACACTATCAACAATCAGGTTGAAGAGTTTTCGCCGGCTTGGGATTCTGAGAAAAAAGTGCTTTATTTTGCTAGTCAGGACTTAAAGAAAAAATCAATTGTCCACCCGACAGAGGCTAATCTTCCCGACAACCTTAAACCCGCAAAAGTTACAAGGTATTACGGCAAAACATTAGACCTTGTTACGGGCAAACCTTTGGGCGCAAATATTACCGTTACAGATGTCTTCTCGTCGAAAGTGCTTGATGTTTTCAAGAGTGATGGCATTACGGGAGAATACGACTTTTTCCTGTCGGGACCTTCCAATGTTTTTTTGGATTTTTCTTCGCCGGAATATTCTCACGCAATCGTTGAGACCGAGCCGAAAGACGATGCCGTAAAACAGGACTACAAAATTTTCAACAAAGTTTCGCTTCAACTCAATGTTTTTGACTCGGACATGTTTGAGGCGCTTTCTTCGGAAATCGTCATCACTGCCGACGGCAAAAAATCCAATATCAAACCCGCAGAATTTTCAAAAGGACGTTACAAAATGGAACTTCCAATCGGCAAAAACTACGAGTTTACGATTAAGAAAGAGATGTACATGGACTATGTTTTGAAAATGGATCTCTCGCAAGTTGTGATTTTTGATTCTTTTGAAAGGGACGTTGAACTTGTTTCCGATAAGAGCAAAGTCAAATTCAAGGTCAACGGTCTTGCGCCCAACACCACGACGGAAATTACGATTATCGACCTTTCCACCGCCTCTAAGTTTACGACTTCCGTTATGACAGATACTGATGGTAATTGCGACATTATGTTAAGAAAAGGTGATAATTACAAAATCAGCATTATGGCTCCGGGTTACACGATGTTTGAAAAAGACATCAATGTTCCGATAGTTGCCAAAGGCGAAGATATTATGGTGATTGCAAATATCAGCAAGTTGGAAGAGGACGTAAAAATCGAAATTCCAAACGTAAACTTCGAGTTCAACAGTTTTACGCTTGATGCTTCGAGTTACGAGCCTTTGAACAAAGTTGTTACGCTTTTGAAAGTGAACACGGGCATAGAAATCGAACTTTCAGCCCATACCGACGACAAGGGTAGCGACGATTACAACAACAAACTTTCAGACCAGAGAGCCGCGTCTGTTGCCGCTTACATCGTAAGTAAAGGTATTGACCCTGCGCGTTTGGTTTCAAAGGGTTACGGCAAAACTCAGCCGCTCGTGCCTAACTCAAACGACGAAAACCGTGCGAAAAACCGCCGTGTGGAACTTAAAATTTTGTCAACAAACTCAAATCAATAAAAACATCAGCGATTATGAAAAAAATTTTTGTTTTAGTAATGTTAGCCTTGGTTTGCCATGACTTGTCCGCACAGCGCAGACTAAGATATAAGGATATTATGGATAAACTCGGCAAAGAGCCGGTAGAGCATACTAATATGAAATTTTCGGAGTTTCAGAAAGTTAACCCAGAATTTCCGAACACTTACCTTCAAATGGGCGTTATCTCTTGGAATTGGTTGCAGGAGGAAGACCCTTTTTTGAATTATCCGTATGTTAAACAGTTGATTTACAACACAAACCTTTATCTCGGACTTGCAAAGAGCAAAATCACCGCAGACGAAAAGGAAGTAAAGAAAAACAAAGCTTATTACACAAACTTCAATCTTACTTCTTCGCCCGATGAACTTGATCAGCAGACAGTTTTGGATTATGTCAACAACCTTTTTGAAAAGGCTAAGGAATACGAAAAAAACGTTACGCTTATAGTTGATAATTATAACAAAACAATTGACAATTACAACAACTGTATCGACATTTACCGTACGATTGTGGCAAGACAGAATAATTATAAAAACCTGCTTTTGACCACTGACAGCGAGGCTCGTAAACAATTTGATAATTTGTCGCTCTCTTTTGATTCGGTGATGTATTATTTCAGCGAGTTTAAGACTGCCCTCGGAAACTATCCTATAAAGGATTATGACCAGAAGATGAAAATCATCAAAATCGAGACTTACAGGCTTGAAGGTCTTACTTCGAGCAATTTTTTGCAGCCTGAAATTCCGATTTGGGATTATAAGACATGGGTGAATGACGCTTTTAAACTTATGGACGGCGACGTGCTTTATTGTAAAGACAACGCCGAGGAGGAAATTAAATCTCTTAGAAATCGGATTGCCGCTTTGAGGGATAAAAACGCCGAAACGGACAGCATTCCCGAAATCATTCTTCCAAACAAACTCGTAAATCTTACCGAAAAATACGATTATGAAAGTCTTCTTTCGGCAAGCATAAAATACGAAATCTCGAAAGCCAACTTTCAGATAGCCTCTATGCGCAAGTCGAATAACGTTAACAATCCTGAGTCTTATAACGAGGGTTTGACACAAAAAGCGGCGTATTATTACGACCTTTACATGCTTTCAAAAGAGGCAGGTAGTGCTCTTGAACAATTGAGGGGCAGAATTAGCGACAATAATATCGCAAAACAAGAAAAATTAGTTAAAAACCTTTACAAAGGTAAAACTAATTTTGCTTCTTCCGGTATAAAAGAAGAAGCCGCGCTTTTGCAGACTGTTGCCGATACCAATAGAGAAAACTTTCAAAAGTTTGTAGCAGAGCAACTTAATCCTGAAAACAAAAGCGCAACTTATCAAAACAAGACCATTTCGATAAGACCCGTTGAAACAGATTTTGAAAGTTCTGTTAACGGTTACAATACCGTCTACACCGTAAAAGACGATGCGGGCAACCGTTACGTGTCGGGTTATATCAAACATTCGGCAACCTCGGCTGCGGGTTTTGTGGCAAAACTCAATCCTGAAAACGGCGTTATTTGGCTTACGCAGTTGACTGCTGCGCCCTCAGGCATCAACAAAGCCGTTCAGGTGATTCCCTCAAAATTTTTAGGACCTGTGGTTTTGGTTGCAAACACCTCTAATTCAGGCAACAAGACTACTGCAATAAAACTTGACGCAAGCGGCAAAGTAAGGGCTAAGTCGGAATTTACTTCCAACCTTTATCCCGTTGCTTTCTGTTATGACGAGGTCAACGAGGTGATAACAGCGGTTTTCAAAGGTGAAAAGGGCAACGAGTCAGACGAACTTGACGACTGCGCTGTTGAGACCGTAACAGCCGGTCAGAAAACTTCCGACCTTCTTCCCGAAGCGTTTTCTCTCAAAGGCAAAATCACCGACATTTTGCAGACTGAAAACGGCAATCTCGTAATCTGCAATTACAAAACCGTAAAAGTAGGCAAGGAGAGTGAACACGCAGGCTCCAACATTGCGGCTGTCAACGTTTCGGGCAACACCGTTTCGCTGAACGTTTACCAAAACGGCGGAAAAGATGTTAAAGCGTTGAAAGCCTTTAAGTTGAATGCCGAGACGATTAACATTATCGGAAGTTATGACTCGCTTGACGGCGCGGTTTCGGACTTACCTAATGCGGCATATCTCTTGGTTGACAAAAAAGGCGGATTTAAGAATTAATTAGATAGTTTTTTTTTCATTTTTTGTTTGTTTTTAACGGCGGAAAATACTGTTTTTTCCGCCGTTATTTTTTTAGAAGCCGAGATCGCCTATGTCTGAGACTGCGTCTTTTACGGTAGAGCCGCGGACAATGAGTTTTGTGGGGACGATAACGGTTTCAAAAGGTTCAAAGACTTGGGTTTCGATGCGTTTGATAAGCAGTTCGGCGGCTTTTGAACCGATGAGCGAGCCGTTTTGGTCAACGGTTGTAAGCGGCGGGGTGGTAACCTCTGAGATAAGTCCGTTTGTAAAACCGACAACGGCAGTCTGTTCGGGAATTTTTATGCCGTTTTTTGTCAGAGTTGTGATTGCGCCGATTGCAGTCATATCGTTAACAGCAAAAATTCCGTCCGGGATTTCGCCGCTTTTGCAAAAGTCTTCTACAATTTTGGCAGCACCGAGAAACTTGTCGCATTTGAAAATCATTTCTTCGCCTTTGAAAAGTTTGTGGCGTTTCATTGCGTCAACGTAGCCGCGTTTTCTGTCAGCACCTATGCGTACGTTGTCAGGTCCGGCAAAGTGAATGATGTTTTTTCTGCCGAGCGAAATCAAATGCTCAACCGCCGAAAACGCCGCCGCATAGTCGTCGATGATGCACCTGTCGCAGAGCGTGGCGTGAGGAGGACGGTCAAAAAACACAAGCGGAATTTTCCGTTTC
>JAEEXW010000386.1 GCA_016287995.1 Bacteroidales bacterium | reverse complement strand
GACGGCGATGAGGCTGCGGCTGCGCCGGTTGCGGCTGTAGGGAAGGCGGAAGCCGCGCGGCGCGCGTTTGGGGCCCTGAAGGCCGCGGTGCTCGAAAGATGGCGGCGATGGCGGTGGTGAAGGCCCAAGCGGATCCCTCGCGGATCCAAAGGAAGCCGCAGCGCCCGGCCAGCTGCCTCACCATTCATCAAGTGCGCAGGGTGATCGTCCCCAGCTTTTGACTCCATCTGGCCCCAACCACCGTGTTCAGCAGAGTGATCGCGTCGCGCGAGAATGTTGCTCCTGATGCATCCATTCGCGCACGCGCCGTAATGCATTGTAATATGGTTTGAAGATGCGACTCAGAAGAGAGCGACGATCGATGTGGTGACGGCGGTGACAGCTACGCCTCGAGCTGCCCCAAAAGCTCCACATATCTCTCGCGCTGCTCCAAAGGAAGCCCCAGCGCCATCATCGCCTGCTCCAGCCCCCAATGCGTCGATTTCATCAAATTCGCGAGAGATCGCGCCTCCCCTCTCACCTCACCTCTCGCCTCACCTTCCGCACGACCTTCCGCACGACCTTCCGCACGACCTTTTACAAGACCGATTTTCTCTCCTTTTTCGATACCGATGTCCATTCCGTCCTTAAATTTTCCCGATGCAAGAGTTTTGGCTGTGCTGACAGCATCCCAATACATATCATAACCCAAAATCTCTTCTTGCGTTAAGTAGGTACAAATATCCAACGCTTTGGTAATTTCAGGACTTTCAAACAGCGCGGGGTCTACGTTTACAGTTTTTTCATTGATTTCCGTCAAAAATTTCAACCATAAAAACTGCATTTTCTTTTCCGAAAAATTTTTCGGCTTAAATTTCGGCAGTTCAAAGAAAAATAATTCGATTCCGTCAATTGTTTTTTCGGGATTTGACTGCTCGCACATTTTATAACGATGATAATAATCCTCACTCGTCGAATCAAAAATATCGTTCACAAGATTCAAACCGTAAACAGGCATTAAAGCATCGTAGTTTTCTCCTTTTTCAATTTGGGTAACATACATTTTCGCTGCGTTGAAAAGTATACGTTGCTTAAAATACGATGTCCAATACATCTGCATTTCAACTACAAATGTCCGACCCTTTATATCAACGCACAAAACATCAACTATGCTGTTTTTAAGTTCGGGAATTATCGGCAACTCTTCGGGTTGCAAATACTTTATCGTTTGAACTCTTCCATCACCTTCTAACGGTAACATTGCGTTCAAAAAACTAATCGTAAGGTCTTCGTTGCGCCCGAAAATCTTTTGAAACAATACATCTGCACGAGGGTCGTAATATTTCATAATGATAACGTTTTTATGACGGCAAAGGTAACATTTTTTTATCAATACACAAAAAAAAAAACGACTACCTGAAAAACTCAGACAACCGTTTTTATAAAATCTTTTCTCAAAAATTCTACTCGTCTATCGCCACAAGTTCAAAAGGCACGTTGACAAGTTTTTTGTACCTTGCGCCCAAAGCGCGCATATCCTCGTCAATTGACTCATAAAACCAGCGGACGCGCACGTCGCCTTTTTCAGCAACCTTTTGAAGCAACAGAATTATCTGAATCACCTGCTTGCTTGAAGCCGTGTTGACATACTCCAAATCAAAATCAAACTTGGTTTGAATGTTCGGCTCCTCGGAATACTGCTTAATCCACTCCAAAACCGGCGCGTAAAATTCCAACGCATTTTCAGGCACCGAAATTTTTGAAATCTTAAAAACTCCGTTTTCCGGGTCAAAAATTATCTCTGGTGTGTCTTCCGTTTCTTCTCTGATAAATTTTTCCATATCTAATGTTATTTATTTCTTGGTTTTAACACTTGTTTGAAGCAGATAAAACTGTTCGTTATCGTTTATCGGCAAAAATTTATACTTCAAGGGTTTGTCGGACTTTATTCTCAAATCCGAAAATCCCAGACCTGGCTTTTTGGCGTCGGCGGTATCAAAATCGAGCAAAATGTCGTCGTAATAGTCCGAGAGTTCCTCTTTTGACATACCGTTGACAAACTCCAACCTTTCGGTAATCGTCGCAACAGCCGAGTTTGGAATGATATTTCCGGAGGTCAAAAGGGTTTCGCTGCCCATCTGTCCCAAGAAAAACAATCCTGAAATGCCAGCCGCACCTTCTTTGGGTTTAGAACCGTGCTTGATGATATTTTGAAGCATCTCCACCATAACGTTTGAAATTTTGATGGTGGTAAGCGGCATATTCATTCTTGATTTTATAATTGCCAAAAGACTCAAAAGATTTTCTTGATTGAAGAAACCGTTGAAATACAACAAAATATTGTCGACATTCATCTGACGGTGCAACTGTTTTACACTTTCAAGCGACGAATGTGAGCCATGTTGCTGCGAGCCGAAAGAGGCATCAGTAGGAATCAAAGTTTGAAGGTAAAAATATGTAAACTCATCGTCTAATCTCTCAAAACTATAAAGGAGTTTATTACCCGATTTTCTTGACATTTCAATCAAGCCAAGACCCGCACCGCCTTTATCCGAAATACTTCCGTTGGATAAAATTTCACGGTGGATTTTTTTCAACTCCTCCGGCGAAAGCGAATTTATAATATCAAGTTTCGACTTCAAACTTTCAATTTTGTCATTTGCAACAATATTGCCGGTCGAAATAAAATACTTATCCCCGTTTTTTTGAATGGCAAAAATTCCGGGATACTTATCAAACTCCCTATTATTGGCTATCTCTTCCTGATGAATGGTGATGTTTTGCAACCCTTCCACCATTATATAATAAATACGTTTTTGCAATGTTGCCTGAGACTGATTGGTAACTTTTGCAATGTTTGTATCTGCCAAAAAAAGTATTTTTTTTGTGATACTATGGTCAAAATAACCCCTATAAACGTACTCAAAATCGTTGTCGTCCACTCTATTAAACAGTGGATAAGCGATTTCAAAAAGGTTTTGTCCCGATTCTACTGCCATTTTTTTATCAGATGAAGTATTTTAATATATAACTTTTAGTGCAATAAAAATGCCAATATATACCTATACCAATTGGAATTTCTGATATTTTCCGCCTTTATAATTACCGACATTTATTTTAACATTTTTGCGGATGTATGCCGGTGTGTTTTCATACTCGGAAATTTCATTTTCGCGAAAAACGGTAAAATCAATATTTTGAAAACTCGACGTCG
>JAEEXW010000014.1 GCA_016287995.1 Bacteroidales bacterium | reverse complement strand
AGCACTGCAAGAAGAGAGTCAAAAGTTTGGAACGATTGGAACTGGACAAACACTTTGAACTATCAGAATATTTTTGCCGACAAACACAGCCTCAACGTTATGGCTGGTTATACGATGGAAAAATTCTCATATTATTGGTTGACCGGTAGCCGTGATGCCGTTCCCTCAAACAACGAAAATCTCCGTTATGTTGCAGCCGGAACCGAAAATCAAAAAGCCGACGGTAGAGACGAATTTTCAACCCTCGTTTCATACCTTGGCCGTGTGATGTACAACTATGATTCACGTTATTATATTACGGGAAGTATTCGTTTTGACGGTTCGAGTAAATTCCCCGAAGGCAACAAATTTGCTATTTTCCCCGCAGTTTCAGGTGCGTGGAGAATCACAGGCGAAGAGTTTATGAAAAACCAGCACATTTTCACAAACCTCAAACTTCGTCTTGGTTGGGGTAAGGTCGGCAACCAGTCGATTGCCAACAGTGCATACCTTTCTACTATTGGAACTACTTACTATGTTGTTGACGGCAACCTTGTTACGGGTTCATACGTAAGTTCTACCGCTAATCCCAACATTCAGTGGGAAACAGTGGAAGATTACGATATAGGTTTGGATATGGGTTTCTTGAAAGACCGTTTGACGGCAACTATCGACATTTATAAAAAGAAAACCTCCGATATGCTTTTGAAAGAAAGCAACCTTAACATTCTCGGTTATCCCGAGTGGAACGGCGAAATTTGGACAAATGTCGGAAGTATGGAAGCAACAGGTTGGGAACTTTCTTTGAATTGGAAAGACCAAGTGAAAAAAGATTTTAATTATGAAGTAGGCGTTAATCTTTCTGGCGTTAAAAACGTTGCAAAAGACCTCGGCATTTCTTCGCCGATTTTAACTCAGGGTTTCAACGGCGACTATATTATCCGTAACGAAAGCGATGCTGAGATTTCAAGATTCTACGGTTATGAGACAGACGGTATTTTCCAAAATTGGGAAGAGGTTATTTCTTACGCTAACGAACACGGCGATCTTTATCAGCCGAAAGCGCAACCCGGCGATTTGAAATTTGTTGACCGCAATCACGATGGTGTTATCGATGAAAACGACAAAACATATATCGGCAACGCTTTCCCGAAAATGTATATCGGATTGAATCTTGGTGCAAACTACAAACAGTGGGATTTCTCGATGAATTTCTACGGCACTTTGGGCAACAATATTTTCAACAAGACCAAAGGTTATTATTCTGGTGTTTCAGGGCAGAATGTTTGGGCAGGTACGCTTGACGATGCATGGCATTACGAAGGACAGTCAACCGACATTCCGAGACTTTCTTACAACGATGCTAACGGCAATTTCACCACTGTAAGTGATTGGTTTGTTGAAAACGGTTCTTATCTCCGTTGCAAACAGTTGCAAATCGGTTACACGATTCCCGAAGGCAGACTTCGTTTCGGTACGCTCAGATTGTCGGTATCTGCACAAAACTTGTTTACGATTACCAAGTACAGCGGCTTTGACCCCGAAACCGCAGCAACAGGTTCTGTTACAGAAAGTGGTGTTGACGGTGTTGCATATCCGAATACTAAAATTTTCTTATTCGGCGTAAATCTTAACTTTTAACGGCGGTCTTAGACCGTTTTTAAACGCGCTTTTCGCGCGAATATAAAAATTTTCCGGTTCCCTTTTTTAAAAGGGAACAAAAAAAATTAAAATTATAATTATGAGAAGATTATTAAAATACAGCATAATAGCGGCTGTTGCGTTGAGCGGCTGCACTGACGATTTTTTAACGCAGGACGTTAAAGGAACTCAGGTTTTGGATAATTATTTCAACAACGAGCAGGAGTGTTTGGCACAGGTTTACGGCTGTTATCAGACTTTGGCTTTTGACGACTGGTGGCAGATTTACAACACTTATATTCTTGCTGACATGTGTACTGACGACGGTTGGATGAACAATACGACCCAAGGTCAGGACGGTTACAACGACCTTGTACTTTATCAAGGCAAAACCACGAGCGGTACATTGGCTAACTTTTGGCAGTATCGTTATAAAGGCATTCACTATTGCAACACGGTTTTGGAATACGTTCCGAAAGTAACCACTGTCAGTCAGGAAAAGAAAAACCGTATGATTGCCGAAGCAAAATTCTTACGTGCTTATCAATATTTTGAACTTGTAAAAAATTTCGGTGGCGTACCTTTGGTTATCAGCATGGCAACTCCTGAAGATGCTAAAAACATCAGACGTGCCTCTTTGGAAGAAACTTACGCTCAAATAGAGCAAGACTTTTTGGAATCGGTTGAGGCTTTGCCATTGCGCAGCGAAACGATTAAAAACGGCGAACTCGGACGCGCAACCAAAGGTGCTGCAATGGCTATGTTGGCAAAAGTTTATCTTTATCAGGAAAAATATACAGAGGCTGAACAATACTTAGATGCGGTGATTAATAGTGGCGAATACGCTTTGTTAGATGATTTCTCGAAAGTATGGAACATGGATTATAACAATAGTGAAGAAGGCGTTTTTGAAATTCAAACATCAGGGGATATTACATATAATGTCGGCGAAAGAATCTCCGTCGTAGCGGGCAGCCGTGATGATAGCGGTTGGTCGTGGGGCGGACCTTCGTCAGACCTCGAAAACGCTTATATTGCAGAAGGCGATGATATAAGATTGTTTTGTACGATTATCAAACACAATGCTACTGCAATTCCTAACGAAACTCAAATGGATAAGTTTGAGTATAAAGTTAAAAACGAAAACGGAGAAGAAGAAGTTATCAAAGGTAAATATCCGATACTTCCGAGTAAACACAAAAGCGGACGTGTAAATGCAAAACTTTACATTCCGCTGGCAAAACGTATCGAAGGTAACTATGATGCACCGCATATTGCTTTGAATTACAGACTTTTGCGTTATGCTGACGTATTACTTATGGCTGCCGAGGTTAAGAATCAACTCGGCAAAGACGGCGACGCTCAGACTTATTTGAACGCTGTACGCTCCCGTGTCAACCTCTCTGACGTTACCGCAACGGGTACTGCTTTGAGAGACGCAATCCGCAAGGAACGCCGTCTTGAACTCGCTTGGGAAGGCAACCGTCTTTACGACATCCGCCGCTGGACAGACGACAACGGTAAAAAAATGGCTTGCAACCTTTTCGGTCCCAACGGCTCTTGGGTGATATACAACACTCAGGTTTCAACCGACGAGTTTGAAACAACGAACTTGATTGAGCCTCAGGACGAAGGCAAGGATTTCAACGAGAACAGAGATTTGCTTTTCCCGATTCCGAGTGCGGAGGTTGTTCAGTCAAACGGCATGTTGGAGCAGAATCCGGGCTATTAAAAATTGAGGGTTAACCCATGAGAAAATTATCTTTAATCTTGTTAGTTGCGACGGCTTCATCTTTCATGGCTTCTTGCAGCCATGAAGATGTCAAGCCTGACCAATCTAATACGGGTCAGACACAAGATCCTAATAATCCCGGCGGCGAAGAAGGAACGCCTTCCGCTTGGAAGGTAGTCAACACTTCTGACGAGCGTGCTGACGATGAAATTTCCGTTACGGTAAACGCCGCGACTGTTTATCAGACGATGGAAGGTTTCGGCGCGTCGGACTGCTGGCTCGGCGAATATGTCGGCACAAAGTATGCGGCAAAATCCTCTATGGCAAAACTGCTTTTTTCGCAGGACACCACCTTGGACGGACAGTTGTCGGGTATCGGACTTTCGATGTGGAGGGTCAACCTCGGGGCGGGGAGTGCGGAGCAGGGCGAAGGCTCAGATCTTGAAGACGTTACACGCAGGGCAGAATGTTATCTTGCAAATGACGGCGTAACTTATGACTGGACAAAATGCAAAGGTCAGCAGTATTTTATGCAGGAGGCTAAAAAATACGGCGTTGAAAAAATGCTGCTTTTTTCAAATTCTCCGCTCGTTTTCTGGACTAAAAACGGCAAAGCGTTTTCTAACAGCGGCGACAAAGCAAACCTCGAAGACGAGGGTTACGAAAAATTTGCAGAATATATGTCTGAGGTTTCAAAACACTTTACCGAAAGCGGCATTCCGATTGACTATATTTCGCCTGTAAACGAGCCTCAGTACAACTGGGACGGCGGACAGGAGGGCAGCGGCTGGCAAAATTCAGAAATTGCTAAACTCGTAAGACTGCTTGACGAAAAACTCGGCTCTCAAACCACGCAAATCGTCATACCCGAAGCGGCAAAATGGTCTGCAACTTATTCCAACACTTATAACGGCAGGGCAAACCAGATTTCGGAATTTTTTGGCAGCGGAGAAAATTCGGTAAAGGATTTGAGCCACGTTCACAAAGTTGTCGGCGCACATTCCTACTGGGAAGACCGCAACTGGACAGACCTTAGAAAAATCCGTTCAAACGCTTACAACGAGGCTCAGAGCAACGGTATCGGACTTTGGCAGACCGAATGGTCGATGCTTGACGACTATCCCGCAACGGACAATTATCCGGGTCTTGACGGGGCAACCTACATGGACAACGCGCTTTATCTCTCGAGAGTGATTTATTCGGATTTGGTTTGGGCAAACGTTTCTTCATGGTGTTATTGGACGGTCTGGGGACAGGAGCGTTGGAGTCAGAAAAACAGGTTTTACCTCATAAAACTTGGCGGCAACGTTGCCGATTATGCTGACGACTATTCCGACGTTACAACCGGCGGCAACTGGGCTGCAAACGTCAATCTCTATGTTTTGGGCAATTACAGCCGTTTTGTGCGTCCGGGTTTCAGACGTGTTGAAATGGACTGCGGTTTGGACAGGTCGTTTTTCGGTTCGGCATTTTTGTCAGAAGACGGTAATACATTAGTGGCGGTTTATACAAATCTTACCGACCAGAAACTCAGGGTAAATCCTTCGGTCAGCGGATTTTCAGGCAACACCAAGTTTTTGCGTTTTGTTACCGACAAGGACAAAAGACTTGAACGTACAAACATGAGCGACGGCAACATCGTTGTTCCCGCAAAATCTGTTACGACAATTGTTTATTGTAAGTAGTTTTCCGCGTATACCCCGCATGTAATGCAGTTTTGGCTGTGTTATGTGCGGGGTTAATAAAAAATCGTTATTATGAAAAGACATCTCTTAATATTTTCTTTGCTTTTGACGGGTTGTGCTGAAAAGTACACGCAGAGTGCTGAAATCGATGAAAACCAGACTTTTCAGACGGTTGACGGTTTCGGGGCTTCTGATGCGTGGACGATTCAGACCACGGACTCTTGGCAAGAAGAAACAGTACAAAAAGCCGCCGATTTGCTGTTTTCAAAAGATAGGGGAATCGGCCTCAGTATCTGGCGTTTCAACCTTGGCGCGGGCAGTGCGTATCAGGGTGAAGACGCTCAAATACAGCCTTTTACGCGGACTGAATGTTTCTTAAAGCCTGACGGGGAGTGGGATTTTTCAAAGCAGGGTGCGCAGGTTGAGTTTATGAAAGAGGCTCAAAAGCGCGGCGTTGAAACTTTCATCGCTTTTTTGAACTCTCCGCCTGTCAATTTTACGCAAAACGGACTTGCAACAAATACGGGACGTGGCGGCACTTTCAATTTGAAGCCAGACTGTTACGGCAAGTTTGCGGATTTTATGGCTGAATCGGTAAAAGGTCTTGAAGAAAACCACGGCATTAAGATTTCGTATATATGTCCCGTCAACGAGCCTGACGGTCATTGGAACTGGCTCGGACCGAAACAAGAAGGCACTCCCGCAACAAATGCCGAAGTCGCAAAAATAACCCGTGTTTTGGATTCGTCTCTTTCTGCAAAAAATCTTGACACCAAAATTCTTGTCAACGAGTCTTCCGACTACCGCGCAATGGTCAGCACACATCAGACCGAAAGCGACAGGGGTTTTGTGATTCAGACGCTTTTTAATGAGGATTCCTCCTCCAACGTTCTGGGCTTGAAACACGTTGACAAACTTATCGCCGGACACGGTTATTGGACAAACACGCCGCTTGATTTTTTGCGGTCGATGAGGCAAAACCTTCATGACACTTTGGACAAATTTGGCGTAAAGTTTTGGATGACAGAGCAGTGCATTATGGGCAACGATGAGGAAATCGGTTTCGGACACGGTTTTGACACGACGATGAAAACGGCTTTGTATGTTGCGCGGTGCATTCATTATGATTTGGTTTTGGCAAACGCTTCTTCGTGGCAGTGGTGGCGGGCAATCGGTGAGAATTACAAAGACGGACTTTTGCAGGAGTTCGGCGAAGAAACCGTCATCAGCGGAAAACTTTTTGACAGCCGTCTGCTTTGGACGTTGGGCAATTACAGCCGTTTTGTTCGTCCGGGCGCAAAGCGTGTCTCTATAAAATTATCCTCAGGCGAGAGTCCGACTGGATTGATGGCAAGCGCGTTTAAAAATGCTGACGGCAAACTTGTTGCAGTAATAATCAACTATTCCGACAAGGACGAGTCAGTAAAATTTCCGCAAAAAATTTCGGAAGTTTATCTGACGAACGATAATCCGGGCAACAAATTAAAACGGCAGCCCTCAGTTAAAACCGTCGCCCAAATTCCAGCTAAAAGTGTCGTAACTGTTGTGTTTACCTCTCTGCCCTAACTCCGCGCGAAAAGCGCGAACATAAAAATTTTTTGGTTCTTTTTTATAAAAAAGAACAACATCTTCAAAAAACTAAACTAAAAAGAATGAAAAGATTAATTTTAATGTTTTTCGCTGCCTTGCTAATTGCAAGTTGTGGTCAAAAGCCTCAGACGGGCAGTTTTTCTGTCGGGAACAAGACCTTTTTACTAAACGGCAAACCTTTTCTTGTTAAAGCCGCTGAGATTCATTATTCCCGTATTCCGAAAGAGTATTGGGAAAACCGTATTCAACTCTGTAAAGCCTTGGGTATGAATACACTATGTATTTATATTTTCTGGAATTACCATGAAATGGAAGAAGGCAAATTCGATTTTTCAGGCGACAAGGACATCGCTGAATTTTGCCGTTTGGCGCAGAAAAACGGAATGTATATTATTGTCCGTCCGGGTCCGTATGTTTGTGCGGAGTGGGAGATGGGCGGTCTTCCTTGGTGGCTTTTGAAAAACGACAGCATAAAACTGCGCACTCTTGATGCCGATTATATGAACCATGTTGAAAAATTCATGGCGAAAGTCGGCGAACAACTTTCGCCCTTGCAGATAACCAACGGCGGCAATATTATCATGGTTCAGGTTGAAAACGAGTACGGAAGTTACGGCACTGACAAACCTTATATCAGCGCAATCCGCGACATTGTAAAAAAATCGGGCTTTGACAAAGTGCCTTTGTTTCAGTGCGATTGGAGCAGCAATTTTACAAACAATGCTCTTGACGATTTGCTTTGGACGGTTAATTTCGGCACGGGCAGCGACATTGACGCGCAGTTTAAGAAGTTGAAAGAACTCCGTCCGAATACGCCTTTGATGTGCAGCGAGTTTTGGAGCGGCTGGTTTGACCATTGGGGCAGACCTCACGAGACGCGCCCCGCCGACGTCATGGTCAGCGGACTTGAAGAGATGATTGAAAAGAACATTTCGTTCAGCCTTTATATGACACACGGCGGCACGACGTTCGGTTTTTGGGGCGGTGCCAACAATCCCGCTTACAGTGCGATGTGTTCGTCTTACGATTATGACGCGCCGGTTTCTGAAAACGGTCAGGTAACACCGAAATATACTTTGCTGAGAGAAATGATGTCAAAACATCTCTCTGAGGGTGAGCAACTTGCAGAAATTCCTGCGCAGATAAAAGCGGTCAGAATACCTGAATTTACGCTGACGGAATACGCGCCGGTTTTTGAAAACCTTCCTGCGGCTGTTGAGTCGGAAAACATTAAGCCGATGGAAAAATTCAATCAGGGCTGGGGTTCGATTCTTTACCGCACCACGCTTGAAGACAAACTCAAAAAAGGCACAAAAATCAAGATTGACGAGGTTCACGATTTTGCGTTGGTTTTTGCTGACGGAGAAAAAATCGCTGAACTTGACCGTAGAAAAGGTGAGTTTTCGTTCTCTTTGGACAGAAACTTGAAAAAAGGCTGCGTTCTTGACATTTACGTTGAGGCTTTGGGCAGGGTAAATTTTGACAAGTCGATTCACGACCGCAAAGGCATTACGAAGTCGGTTTCGGCAGACGGCGTGGAGTTGAAAAACTGGAAAGTTTATTCTTTGCCTTTGGATTACGCTTTTGCGGCAAACAAAAAATATTCGGCTCTGACAAAAACCGAAATGCCTGCTTATTATAAAGGCGTTTTCAAGGTTGACAAGCCGGAAGATACGTTTTTGGATTTTTCTACGTGGGGCAAAGGTTTTGTCTGGGTCAACGGTCATGCTTTGGGCAGAATTTGGGAAATCGGTCCTCAGCAAACGCTTTATATGCCGGGTTGTTGGTTGAAAAAGGGCGAAAACGAGATTATCGTTTTGGACATCTTCTCGCCTGAAAAACCGATTGTAAAAGGTCTTGACAAGCCGATTCTTGACCTTTTGCGTGTTAGTGTTCCGCAAACGCACAGAAAAGACGGTGAAAAACTTGACCTTTCAAAAGAGCAGCCGGTGCTTTCGGGTACGCTTCAAAACGTTGCTTCGCCGCAAATCATTGATTTTGAGAAACCTGTCAGCGGACGTTATTTGTGTGTTGAGGCTTTGAACAATTTTACGGGCGACAACATAACCTCGTTTGCGGAGTTGGACGTTTACGACAAAAAAGGTAAACTTATCAACCGAAAAGATTGGAAAGTGGTTTATGCTGACAGTGAGGAGACCCGTTCGGGCGAGTGCACGGCTGACAAACTTTACGATTTGCAGGAGTCAACTTATTGGCAGACGGTTGACAACGTTTCGTTCCCGCACGCGGTGGTTATTGATATGGGCAAAACAGAGACATTAAAATCAATCCGGATAATTCCGCGTCAGGAAAAAGGCAATCCGGGTTTAATGAAAGATTATAAGGTTTATATCAAGGAAGGGGAGTTTAAAAAGTAGAAACGATTAGAGCCGCAACAAGTTTTGCGGCTCTTTTTTGTGTTGTTGGAACGATTTTCAATTAAAAAAAGTTGGAATGGATTAAAGCAAAATTTAAAAAAATATTATTATTTTTGCCCATGAAATTAAAACAGCAGTGTTATGACTATTTTTGCAAAAAAAACATACCGCCTTCTACCATACGGACAGAGCGACTTTGCGACGATTCGCAGAGAAAACAGATATTATGTGGATAAGACAATGTTCATACCCGCGCTCGAAGAATTCAAATACCAGATGTTTCTTCGTCCGAGGCGGTTTGGTAAAAGTCTAATGCTCAATATGTTGAGTGCGTATTACGATGTCGATATGAAAGACGATTTCGATATGCTTTTCGGCGATTTGTACATCGGCAAAAATCCTACGGAAGAACGTAACAAGTATTTGATTTTGAAATTCAATTTTTCAAAAGTAAATCCCGACCCCGAAAAAGTCAACGATTCGTTCAACGACCTTGTGCTTTTGACGTTAAGGGATTTTGCAGAAAAATATAAATGTATGTTACGTGAAGGTGCATTAGACGAAATCAGGTTACAGACCGACTCTAACACGGCTTTCACGGAGTTGCTTAATATCGTTCAGCGTTCAGGTCGAGAAGTTTATGTAATTATCGACGAGTACGACAACTTTGCCAACACAATGCTTGCCGACAATGAGAGCAACTATAAAGATTTGACCCACGGCGACGGGTTTTTCCGTCTGTTTTTCAACAATTTGAAAGCCACCACCACCGACAACAACGCGCCTGTTGCAAGGATTATGATTTCGGGCGTTACACCGTTGACACTCAGCGATGTAACGAGCGGTTACAACATCGGAATGAACATTTCCACAGATTTTCAGTTCAATACGCTTGCTGGTTTTACTGAGACCGAGTTCCGCCAAATGCTTGAATATTACCGCGATGCGACGGGCATTTTTAATCATTCTGTTGACGAACTTATTAAAATCACCAAGCCGTGGTACGATAACAACTGTTTTTCGACGGATTCAGTTAGCCAAGATCGTATGTACAATTCTGATATGGCGTTGTATTTTCTTAGAGAATATATCAAAAATGATGGCAATATTCCCGATAGGTTGGTGGATGACAATATCATCACCGATTACAACAAGATGGCGAAACTAATCCGTTTTGAAAAACAATTCGGCGAAAAAACATCTCTGATTCAGCGAATTACCACCGATGGAGAAATTTATGCAAGAGTAAAAACTACCTTTTCGCTCAAAGACCTTACGAGTTATGAAAACCTTGTCAGTCTGATGTTTTATATGGGTTTGCTGTCGGTTGGCAACCACGAAAGGGGCAGGACGTTGCTTGTAATCCCAAATTCAACCGTCCGTCAGCAATACCTCGACTATATGAAAAAGTCGTATGAAACCCTGATTTCGTGGAAAACCGACGACAACATAATGAACGACCTCGGCTACAATTTTGCTTGGAACGGCGAACACGAGCCTTTTCTGCGCTACATCGCAAGTTGTATGAAAGAGACTTCCGACAACCGCGATTTCATCAAGACTGGCGAGGCGTTTGTCAAAGGCTTCATTTTGGGGCAGTTCGGCACAAATCTCAATTATTACCTTGCGCACAGCGAATATGCGCACGGGCATTGTTACAGCGACCTCTACCTCGAACCGCGCCTCGACACGCCGTATGCCTACGTCATCGAGTTGAAATATTGTCCAAAATCATCAAACGAAAAAGACATTGACGACCTTCTCGCCGAAGCCCGCATCCAATTGCCCAAGTACATCAACGACAACGGTTTACAGACCGCCGCAAAAGATAAGGGTTGGACATTGCAAGGGATAATTATGGTGTTCAACGGTTGGGAATTGGCAAGGTATGAGGTGATTGAACATTAATGAAAAAAGGGCGCACTAAAAGTATTCCCCGCCAAACCAAATATCGCCACCTTTGTAATATTGTTTTCTACTTGTTCGCGGTTTTCCTCAAATCCGCCGTTAAAAGCCATCGTCCCCACGAGGTTTGAAGTTTTCTGAGACCGGCCATCTGCGAAAAAGCCATTGAAAGACTTCCCATTTTGTTTTTGTCTCCCATTGCAATATCGCTCAAAGCCTCTGACATTTGAAAACTTGTTTCTGTGTCAACGCCGTAGCCTATCATTTGTTTAACGGCTTCGTTCATTGTGTCAGTTCCGTAAAGGGTTGCGGCATCGGTGGAACGGATAGCCTCGGCAAGATTTTGGGCTACCTCTTTATCGCCGTAGAGTAGTGTTTCAAAGTCTGAAACCGCGTTTTGTCGGGACATACCCTCACCGAAAACAGACATAATAGGAGATACAAGGCTTTGAGCCGCCGCCTTGATTCCGACAAACGCCTGTCCGAAGTTTGCGAACTTTGATAAAAGACCTTTTTCTACTTTTTCTCCGGCCTTTTCTCCTGCCTTGCCTATACTGTTGATTTTATTTTCGAGTTTTTCGGCCTATGATGTGCCTTTTGAAAAAACCTCACGTATTTCACTAAGTATATCATCTAATTTATAAAAACTGCTAACGCCGACTTTCCTATTGACAATAAAATTTTATTTGTATTTTCAAGTAGTTGTATTATTTTTGCAAGTGGGTTGATAGCGGTGTTTATAGAGTTGACCGCCTGCCAACTTTGTTGACGGCGACAAGTGCGGAATTCATTTTGTCAACGCCTTGCGGTGCAAGTTCTATTGTATAAATTGTATTCATAAAACCAACAAGTATGAAAAAATATTTAAAATATTCGTTTTTGATAATTATTGCGGGATTTGTATTCTTGTATTTTGGCTTTGAGGCTGCCGGTTATTTCTCTCTTTTAATCGGCGGTCTGCTTTGGCTTATATACCTCAGCGGGCGCAAAAAAAAGAATCAGTCCAAAAAATCCAACGGCTTCCGTTATACTGCCACAACATGGTGGTGGTTAGAAAACAACTCGTAACCTTTACCAGTCTGTTCTGTTAATTTCCGCCGCGTTTTATGCGGCGTTCCTTAGTTCACGCACGGGCTTGTAGGTATTACCTGCCAACTTGTTACAGACCCTACTATTGTGTCATATTGTGTACTAACAGTCATGACTCCGATTATCTCTGGATTATCTTCATCATCAGATAATGCGTAAAGTTGCATACTTTTTGATTCGGCGGGATACCATTCAATATACTTTTTCCCTGTGCTGTCGATATAGATAGAACGCGTTTCGTAACCATCCGGTAATATACGCAAAGAATCTTTTCCACGTATTTAATTGTTAGCATTAAAAGTAAATTGATTAAATTAAAGATAAAAATGAGGATGTTTTTTAGAGATGTAAAATGATTAAAGAGCCACCTGTCAGAGTTGAACTGACGACCTGTTGTTTACGAAACAACCGCTCTAACCAACTGAGCTAAGGTGGCATTTCCCTTACTTTTGCGGTGCAAAGGTAAATACTTTATTCCTAATCACAAAATTTTTTTTTACTTTTTTTGATTTTTTTTATTTCTCCTTTATAACACCTTGTCTATAAGCCATTAACAATTTTTTTAAATTGTCAATTTGAATTTGCAATTCTTTTCCACGGTCGGTGTCGCGGACTAACATTCTGTGATATTTGAACTCTTCCAACTGAACCCGCGAATGAATGTCCGTTCCGTCTTGAACCGCTTTTTCTTTACTTTCAAACGGCTCATGCTGAACAAGTTGCAAACCGTGTGAATTGTAAATCAAAGTATAACCCGCAATGCCGGTTGTCTTGTGATACGGTTTTGAAAAGCCGCCGTCAATAACCAAACGTTTGCCGCCAGCACGAAGAGGCGATTCGCCCTGAGTTGTTTTAACAGGGATATGTCCGTTTATAATTCTTGATTTTTCAGGGTCAAGACCAAACTCTTTTAAAATCTTTTCGCAAGTTTCTACCTTGTTTGCAAGTTCGTAATAAGGACCTTTTTCCTCTTTTGACAATTCCTTGTCCTGAATGAAATACCGCTCAAAAGTCGTCATCTTGTCCTTATTATAAAGCGGTGAATCTGGTCCACACCAAAGATACCACATATAATCCAATGCAAGGTGTTTTTCTTCGGTTTCAATCGGCGAAAAATATGCCTGACGGATTATCTTGTCGAAATGCTCCATCAAGGCTTTGCCTTTATATTTTTGTCCCTTTATCGTAACCTCTTTGAAACTGCCGTCCTCGTTGAGCGGAATAGCAGCGTGATACAAAAGGCAATTGTTTCTCACCAAAAACAAACTTCCCTGCTTATAAATGCAACGCAAATGATTTTGAAGTTTTTCGCTACTGGTAAAAGAGTGGTAAAGTTGAATCATCAACTGTTCTTCTTCAAGACTGAGTTTGTACGGGTCTTTCGGGTCAACGGTCGGAAAATTCTTGTCCGTCAAGTTGTATGTCTTGCCGTTAATTGTTATCGTACCTTTTTCATAATCAATAAGATGCAGCAACATTCTGTCATTCATTTTAAATTCTGGACGACGCATTATGGTTTGTCCCTCCAACTTAAACTGAATAATCGAAATCGCTTTGTGCATTTTCGCCATCAACTGCATTGAACGGCTCATGCGCGAATTTTCTTCAAACTCGCATGCCTGAAAAATTTCGCATTTGTCATTTCCGTAAGTATCAAGCGCAAAGGTCGCAAGCGGCAAAAGATTAATCGAATAACCCTCTTCAAGCGTTTCTACGTTAGCATAACGAATGGAAATTCTTACAACGTTTGCAATCAGAGCGAGATTTCCCGCTGCCGCGCCCATCCAAGAGATGTCGTGGTTGCCCCACTGAATGTCAAAGTTATGATAACTGCAAAGCGTTTCCATAATGTCGCAGGCTCCGGGTCCGCGGTCATAAACATCGCCGACAACGTGTAAAGTATCAATTACTAAACTATGAATTAAATGACATATTGCGATGATGACTTTTTCGCTTCGTCCAATGTCAACTATCGTGTTGATTAACTGCGCGTAATAACTCTGCTTGTCGGGCGAATTTTCGTCCTCATGAAGAAGTTCTTCTATCACGTAGGCAAATTCCTCAGGAAGAAGTTTTCTGACTTTGGAATTAGTATATTTTGAACTGACAGTTTTAGCAACCGCAACTATTTGATAAAGAGTGGTTCTGTACCAATCGTCAATGTCTTTTTCTTGATTTCTGACAAGGGCAAGTTTTTCGCTCGGATAATATATGAGAGAGAGTAAAGCGTTTTTGTCGCTTTGCCGCATTGTCATTCCAAAAATATCGTCAACCTTTCTGCGGATAACGCCGGAAGCGTTTTTCAAGACGTGCGTAAAAGCGGTTATCTCACCGTGAAGGTCGCTCAAAAAATGCTCCGTACCTTTCGGCAAATTCATAATTGCTTCAAGGTTAATGATTTCGGTGGAGCAACTCGAAGTGTTCGGGTATTTTTCTGACAAAAGTTTTAAATATCTTTCGTCTTCAATAAGTTCTTCAATCGTTTTGTTTTTCATCATTATTGACAACAAATTTTTAGCGGTTAAAGGTACAAAAAAAAAATTGTCTGAGCAAAAAAATTATAACAATTCAAATGCTGCCTTGATATTTTCAGAAAATGTTTCCATCGCTTTTTGATTATTCATAATGCCTTGATAATCAGTAAAAATTTCGGTGTTAGGATAGTCGAATATCGTTGAAATATCCAGATTGATAACTGCACTACCGTTAGATATTTTTACCGGAATTTTAACGCGGAAATCATTGTCAATATATTCAACTGGCTCACCCTCAGCATTATACACCTGACCTCTACCGATATGACAATTAAAAGCGTTTATCTTACCTTCTTTGTCAAGGTAAAGAATGTTTGTTTTCATATAATGATAACCGCCGCCGAGATAGTCCGGCCAAAACATAAGGTTCTCAGGTGGATTTTTGAACCTGTAACTGCGGTTTTCTGAGGAATTGAGCCCAAATGTAAACTCCAAACTGTCAGCATTTTGAATGGAAAATTCTTGCGATGGAATCCATTTCAAAGTCTTAGGAATTTCAACATCAACATAATGAAGACTTTGCGGAATGTTTTTTACCGTTTTGTCTTTGTAGATAATAGAAAAATCTGATACAAAATATTGTACTTGACAAACCTGATACGTTAGCCCACGGTAAGATTTGTAAATCATCTCATTGAGTTTCAACGGATTGTCGTTGCAAGTAAAAGTAAAAATAATTCCGTCCTGTGCCGAAACGGTAGAGTAGGATAGGAGTGCTATCAGGATGATTAGTATCCGATAAAAATAACGCTCCGTTGTGAGTTTTAAAAATTTCATAAGTATATTTTTTTTATTATTAAATCATTTCAAACAATCTTGCCACCATTTCTGCTTCGGTAGCATCTTTTTTCAGTCCGTACAAGCCCAAAACAATCTCGTCCAATTCGCGGTGTGCCTCGGCAAGGTCGGTGAACAATAGGTCGAGGTTTTCGCCGTAGAGCGTGGCAAGCGACGCGCCCTCAGAGAGATATTTTTCGCGGACGTCGAGGATTTTTTGCGCGGCGGTTGGGATGCGGGCTGCCAGCCCGCTATTGGCGGACGAGCCGTCCGCACTCCATTCAGGCCACGGAAAATTGTTATAAACAATATCCTTGCTGTAACGGTAATCCGATTTCAACCGCCCCGCCACAACGCGCATCCACGCATTATGAACTATTGAAGTGAGAATGCCAAATTCGTAGAGCGTGGCGTTGGGGATGATGAGAACAAGATTTGACGCAATGTCATTTTTATCCATGAAACCGATTGGAATATATTTGCGTTTTTCAGAAGAAACTGATGGAATCAACAAATAATTACCATCAGGAAAATTTTCAACGTGAAAACGTGTTGGTTTTGCTGCGATTTTTCTTGTGCCTTCGCTTTTGCTTGCTAATCGAAATTCCTTAACGGCTTTGATACGTTCCAAACATTTTGGTAGTTTAGCCAATTCCAACGGATTGGCATCTCCAAGCCAAAGACAGAAACGTTTTTTCCCATTAATAAATTCTTCCGAACCATACCAAGGGCGGAAAAATTTTGCCGAATTAGGTTCTTGCTTTATAAATTCATCTTTTTCTGTTTCAGTGAAAAGATAATTGCCTCCATCAATAGGTTTGTTGCCAATACCTATTTCCGGTACAGCACAGATAGGTTTGTTGCGGCTTTCCACAAAAACATTTGAACCATCAAGCAAATAGGCGTTGATATTTTTAGCGGTTTCAATTGTGCCGTCAGCGTTGTAGATGCGTTTGACCTCACCCCCGACCCCTCTCCTTAAAGGCGAGGGGAGAGAGGACTGTATGGGGGACGAAGAAGGCAAGGGTGTTTTGACCTCACCCCCGTCCCCTCTCCTTAAAGGCGAGGGGTGAGAGGACTGTATGGGGGACGAAGAAGACTCCATACTGCACGCTTCCTCCCCCTCGCCTTCAAGGAGAGGGGGTTGGGGGGTGAGGTCAGAAATCATCCTTTCCACCAACTTTGTCACATTTATAATGTTACAATCACTATTTTTAATACGGTACGTTTTTATACCGCGACGTGCAAAAATTTCTGTACGCGCTTCGTCGTATAACATTGCTTCTTCGGTTTCGTGTACAGACCCATCAATTTCCAAAACGACATTTAACTCAGCACAATAAAAATCAGCAATAAACCCATCTATTATTTGTTGACGCCGCCATTTAAGATTGCGTATTTTTCTATTACGAATCATTTGCCAAACTGCATCCTCTGATTCCGTTGGATTTTTGCGGAACGAACGTGCCAACTCTAATTTTTCTGGCGTAATGCGTTGGTGACGAATGACCTCAGCCGCGGCACTTCTGCTAAAAGTCGAGGGTGATGATGGGCTTGCCGTATTGACCTCACCCCCGTCCCCTCTCCTAAAAGGCGAGGGGTGAGAAGACTGCATGGGGGAAGAAGAAGGCTCCATACTGCACGCTTCCTCCCCCTCGCCTCTAAGGAGAGGGGGTTGGGGGGTGAGGTCAAACCCCACAATCACGCAATGCACGTGTGCCATTCCCACCGAATCGCTTTCCCACTTGAATGTTCTATATGCGAA
>JAEEXW010000385.1 GCA_016287995.1 Bacteroidales bacterium | reverse complement strand
CTTGTAGAAAATTTTAAAAGCCACACTTTTCTTTCCGTCGATCATCATGTCGTTTACAAAGCGGGTAACAAGTGAATCGCCGTAAACGGGATCGGGAAGAATTACTCTTTTCTTCGGTTTTGCTTTTCTCATTTTTTTACTAAAATTTTACTTTTTCTGCTTAGGTTTCTTTGCGCCGTATTTAGATCTCTGTTGACCTCTGTTAGCCACGCCGGCAGTATCAAGAGTACCGCGGATAATGTGATAACGTACACCAGGGAGATCTTTTACACGACCACCTCTTACCATTACGATAGAGTGCTCCTGAAGATTGTGTCCTTCGCCCGGAATGTATGCATTGACTTCCTTCTTGTTAGAAAGCCTTACTCTGGCAACTTTGCGCATTGCAGAGTTCGGTTTCTTAGGGGTTGTCGTATAAACACGCATACAAACGCCGCGTTTCTGAGGACAAGAATCCAATGCCGGAGACTTACTTTTTACAGTAATGGTCTTTCTACCTTTTCTTACTAATTGTTGAATTGTAGGCATTTCTCTTATCTTTGAAATTTATACATTTTGGACTGCAAAATTAGTAATTTTTAGTTAATTACAAACATTTTTCGGCGACTTTTTTTCAACTTTTTTTATTTTAAGCGATTTTTTGAGGGTAAGTTACTGATTATAAAAGAGTTAAATGGTATTGTTAAATTTCTGTAATTTTTTTCTTCCCCATTATGGAAAAACTTTTTTGCACCTTGCAATGTTAACTTCTCCACTATGGAAAAATCATTTTACACCTTGCAATGTTGACTTCTCCACTATGGAAAAATCATTTTGCACCTTGCAATGTTGACTTCTCCACTATGGAAAAATCATTTTGCACCTTGCAATTTTCATTTTGCTTTTTTGTTAATATTAGATTAACATACGACAAACAGACAATTTTTTGTGGTATTTTAAAGTTTTAAAATCTCATCTTTTGTTAAACCTGTGTTTTGAGCGATAAAGTCAATATCAAGCCCTGCGGCTTTTAGATTACGGGCAATGGCAATGGCTTGTTGTTTTGCTCCTTCTTCACGACCAATTTTTTGCCCCTCTTCTTTTCCCTTGTTAAAACCTTTTGTTTCGGCATCGTTCATGGCATTGGTTATGTCCCAAAAAGAATGTAAACTTTCCTCGTAGGCGGTGTATTCCTCCGGAGAAAACATCGCGATTTCAGCCTCCCTGAAAACACGCTCAAAAATGCGCTCTTGCAATTCTCGCGGACGTTCCAACAATTTTGAAAGGTTGCGCAAAACAAAAAGCCATTTATCATACATCGTAACAAGTTCATCTTCCGTTTTCTGAAACTTCGGCATTTCAAGATAGAAGTAAACCAACTTGTCATAAAAAACTTTGCCGGTATTTTTATCAGTCAAAGTGACAATATGAAACAAATCATCATCGGAAAACTCATTAACGACTTTCATTTTGCCGGTATTTTCGTCTTTTTTCTCGTCTTTGAAAACGAAATTCAAAATGCCGACAGTGTAAACACTTTGTAGTTCATAATTCCAAGTCTCGTCCTTTGTGTCTTTTTTTGCCATTTCACGAATCGGAAACGATGAATAATAAACGCTGCGGTCTTTGAAAAACTGTTGAAAAACGTTTTGCATTTCAACGATAAAGCGGCTGCCGTTTTTTGTCGTGCAATAAACGTCAAAAATCGCACGGCGTTCTGAGGCGGAACGTCCGAGTTTTTCGGCGTTAAGATATGTTATATCAGTAATTTCATCGCTAACAATGCCTTTACTTTGTTCAAACAAGGCATTCAAAAAACTAATCAACAAGTCTTTGTTCAACTCCGACCCAAAAAGTTTTTTGAAACCGAAGTCTGTATATGGGTTTATGTATTTTGCCATAATCTGCACAAATTAAAAGTTTGTCGCAAAAATACAACTTTTTTTTATTTCCCACAACAAAAAAACGGCTACCGATTTTTCGATAGCCGTTATTATTAATAAAATCCATTCCCTAAACATGGTTATTTGCTGCGCCGAACCGTGCGAACCGACCAAGAGTCAGTCTTGTAGCGGTCGTACTCGAGGTGCACGTAGCCCGAATTGAAGTACAAACAGTACGCGCGGCCCGTGTTGGCCTCGTACTCGTACTCCGTACTCGACCAATAGTTGCCGATGAAGTAGCCCGGAGTGACCGGAAGGAAAATGTACGACGGGTCACTAGTCGTTGAGTAGTTGCGGTCATTATTGAAGGAGGAGCCAGAATAATTAGATGTCTGTCCATCTCTTAGTTTGTAAGCATACATACCCTTCGGACTCTCACTCCACACCCAATAGCAAGCATTTGCAAGTGCTACCCACTCTTCCTTGGTAGGCAACTCGTCCAATTTACCGGCTTCGTTGATAGCATTCCAAGTGCTTTCTTCACTGTTGGATTCAGCAAAATAGACGTGCTCGCCCTTAGCGTTAACAACGCCGAGGTCAACGTAACCTTCGGGAATTACCGTAACCGTACAAGTCGCAGACAACTCACCGAATGTAGCGGTAATTGTGGTTGTTCCTTCTTTTATGGGTGTTACAACACCATTTGCTACCGTGGCAATATCTTCATCGCTCGATTCCCAAGAAACTTCTCCTCCCTCAGGAACGGTTGTCGCTGTCAAAGTTTCCGTTTTACCTATTGCAACAGATGCAGTTGTTTTGTCCAACGAAATGTTAGTAAATGTACGGGTAATTCCGTAAATATTGCCTTTTACTGTCGTTTTAGTATCCGTTATACCAAGGGCTTCACATGTAAGCGATACTCCGGCGGGAACAACGATCCAACCTTGTCCGTCGCCATTCAAATCCAAAGGAACGGGGTTGCCGTTTATCGAAAATTCAACAGTTTCTTCGCCTTTGTTCTCCCAAACAACTTCTATATAAGCGTTTTGCTCTTCCAAATCAATACTGTTTCCCTCAGCCAAATATGTAAAAGTTGCAGTCTGATAACAGCCTTTTTTTACAGCATCTTCACGGGATGTTGCGGTTACTGCCGCTGCAATCGGAGTACCTATTTTTGCGGTTAACACTGTCTCGCCGTCTACAAGTCCGTTAGCGACAATTTCGTCTTCAAAGATAGCGGTTTTGCCGTCTTCGCTGATATAGGTTTGCCTTAATTCTTTCAATAAATCTTCACCCGGATAGATTACTAGTAGGTCTTCCATTTCAAAAGTCTG
>JAEEXW010000384.1 GCA_016287995.1 Bacteroidales bacterium | reverse complement strand
ATCATCGCCATATTTGTAGTTTCGTTTGTTGGTTTTTGCAAACCTATAAATTCCCGCTAAAATAAAAATCGCCGAGATGTTTTCAGGCAAGGATTTTACGCTCAAAAACGGTATAAACCACAGCGAAGCAGCCATAAGTCCTACTGCCAAAGCCGCCTTTCTGTTAGCGAGTCTATATGCCAAACGGTAACTATAATAAATTAAGTACATTGAAATCAGCGCATGAAAAAGCCTTAAAATAAACATTTTGCCTCTTGGGTCAAAAATATTGAAAAATTCAAGAACGTAAAAAATCCCCGTGTTTCCGATGAGGTATATAAGGCTGTAACCGTGTTTGGAAAAACTTTCGTATTCCATGTCCTGAGACAAAGCCGGAAACGTCAAACTTCCCGAAACTATGTTTTGCGCGTTTTCTATGTAGACATAATGGTCGAAACCGAAGGCTATTCCCTGTGAAAAAACCACTGCAAGCATACGCAGCACCAGAGCCGTCCACATACAAAAGAGCAGCGGTTTTTCTTCAAAACAATACCTTATAAACTGACCTAAACGCGCCATGTTTTTAAGAATTTTTTTGTTAAAACGTCTGTAAATCGCAGAGTTTTTTGTAAGTTCCGTTTTGGAGCAGAAGTTCTTCGTGTTTGCCTTGCTCCACTATTTCGCCGTCGCTTAAAACGCAAATCAAATCCGCATTTTTGATTGTTGAAAGTCTGTGCGCGATAACTATTGACGTACGGTTTTTCATCAAATTAGTTAATGCACCTTGAACGAGTTTTTCGCTTTCGGTGTCAAGCGCGGAGGTTGCCTCGTCAAGAATCATTATCGGCGGATTTTTCAAAACGGCGCGGGCGATTGAAAGTCTTTGACGCTGACCGCCTGAGAGTTTGCCGCCACGGTCGCCAACGATATAATCAAAGCCGCCGTCTTTTTCCTTGACAAAATCCAGAGCGTTTGCAACTTTTGCAGCATCTTCTATCGCCGGCATTTCAGCATTTTCAACACCGAAAGAAATGTTGTTTGCAATCGTATCGTTAAACAAAATCGACTCTTGGTTTACGTTGCCCATCAGAGTGCGCAAATCTGTCAATTTATAATCTTTTATGTTAATGCCGTCAATTAAAATTTCGCCTTCCTGAACGTCCCAAAACCTCGGTAAAAGGTCTACCAAAGTCGATTTTCCCGAACCTGACTGTCCGACAAGAGCCACCGTCTGACCTTTCTTTATCGTGAGGTTTATGTTTTTTAGCACATATTTTTCGGCGTATTTAAACGATACGTTTTTGAACTCGATTGCTTCTTTGAAATCATTGATTCTGACCGGGTTTTCAATTTCGGGAACGTTCATTTTTTCTTCCAAAATTGCGTTGACGCGGTCAAGCGACGCCATACCTTTTTGGATGGTGTTGTAAGTCCGCGCCAAATCTTTTGCGGGGTTAAGAATCTGTGTAAAAACCACCAAATAGGCGATAAATTCCGATGATGTGAAAGTATTGTCGCCTTTTACGAGAATCAAATATCCGCCGATTACCAAAATAAAAGTGAAAGCCAAAATTCCTAAAAATTCGCTCAGCGGCGATGACAAAGAATGTTTTCTCATAATTCTGTTTTGAAGACGGTAAACTTTGTCGTTGATTTTTTTGAAACGTTCTTTCATTTTGTTTTCAGCCACAAAGGCCTTGATAATTCGCAGTCCGCCGAGAGTTTCTTCTGTTATTGTGAGCATTTCGCCTGCTGCCGCCTGACCTTTGCCGGAGGTATCTTTAAGGCTTTTTCCGATTTTCCCGATGATAACCGCAATCAGCGGCAACACAAGAAACGACACGCAGGTCAGTTCCCAACTCGTATAAATCATGTAACTCAGAAAAACGACAATCTGTATCGGGTCTTTGAAAAGCATATCAAGACTGCCCGATATACTTGCTCTAATTTCTTGAACGTCAGAGGTAAAACGGCTTAGAATGTCGCCTTTTTTAGATTCTGAAAAATATCTTAACGGCAAGTCAAGAATTTTGTTATAAATTCTCCTTTGAAACTGCATTACCGTACCGTTGCTGATAGGAGCCATAAAGAAACTTCCCATGTACATAAAAAAGTTTCTGAAAAACGCGCCGAAAAGCACAGCCCCGCCCAAAAACAATAGTGCTTGAAATTTTCCGTGTTCTTGTCCTATTTGATACACTAAATAATTGAAGTGCGCCATAAAACTTTTGTAACTCCATTCAAAAGCCCCCGGATCGTTTACAACGCCGCTGTTAGTATTAAATAGTGTGTCCAAAAACGGTATGAACATCGTAAAACTAAACAGCGAAAACAAAGTTCCGAGAGCGTTCAGCACGATATTTAAGAAAGCATACTTTTTGAAAGGTGCGAGATATTTTATTATTGTCTTAAAACTGTTCATATTATTCGTAAATTGCGTATTTGTCTGTTAATAAATCACCAAATTTAATTTTTAGAAGTTTGCAGACGAAATCTGCTGTTCGTTCAAGTCCTAAGAGCGAAACGTCAATGCAGAGATTGTAACTTTTAGCCTCGCCCCATGTTTTGCCGGTAAAATAATTGTAATATTTTGCCCGCATACTATCTTCTTTTTCAATTAGTTGACGTGCTTTTTCTTTGTCTTCTATGTTGCATCGTTCGCAAACTCTTTTTATTCTGTCCTCCAACGGCGACCAGAAAAACACGCTTATACAATACGGATAATCCCTTAACACGTAGTCTGAGCAGCGTCCCATAATAACGCAACTATTTTCGGCGGCTACTTTGCGGATTGCCTGCGACTGAATTTTAAAAATGTTTTCGTCGCTAATTGCCGAATCGTTGCCGCTGATAACGTGTTGAATGTTTGCAAAAAACGTACTTTGAACAGGTTTTTCGTCTTTTTCTAAAATGAGTTTTTCGTCGAAACCGCTTTGTTTTGCGGCTTCGGTTATTATTTCGTTGTCATAAAATTTCATATCGAAACGTTTGGCGAGTGTGCTTCCGAGAATTCGTCCGCCGCTGCCAAACTGTCTGCCTATACTGATAACTACTTTTGGTGTCATTCTTTGTTATAACTTTGCTGCAAAGGTAACAAAAATTTTGTGGTTTTTGCAAAAAATGATTATTTTTGCCGTGAACTTTTAGACATTATTTAATTATGCAATATTACGACCCAAAAACCGCCGTTGTCTTCAAAAAAGTGTTCGGTTCGCATAAG
>JAEEXW010000383.1 GCA_016287995.1 Bacteroidales bacterium | reverse complement strand
AAGTCTCGGTCTGACTGTCTCTTCGGCAATGATGTTTGGACTTTTGTCTCTAATGTTTCTTGATACAAGCATAAACGTGGCAATGCAGCCTTTCAAAATGCTTGTCGGCGACATGGTAAACGAACAGCAAAAAACCAAAGCGTATTCTATTCAATCGTTTCTCTGCAACGCAGGCAGCGTAGTCGGCTTTGTTTTCCCCTTCCTTTTTGCGTGGATAGGTGTCAGCAATACAGCCCCTGACGGCGTTGTTCCCGATTCCGTCATCTATTCGTTTTACGTTGGCGCAGCAATACTCATTCTCTGTGTCATATACACGGTTGTAAAGGTTAAGGAATATCCGCCCGCACTCTACAACGAATACAACGGCATAAAAGAAGAAACTCAAACAAAATCGCCAAATATTTTTAAACTTCTCATTAACGCTCCAAAAGCGTTTTGGACAGTCGGGCTTGTACAGTTTTTCTGTTGGGCGGCATTTATGTATATGTGGACATACACCAACGGTGCAATAGCCGAGAGTTGTTGGAACACAACGGACACCGCTTCAAATGAATATCAAACGGCGGGCAACTGGGTCGGAATCTTGTTTGCAGTTCAGGCGATAGGCTCTGTGGCGTGGGCGGCTGTTTTGCCGTGGATTGCGGAAAAAACTTCACGCAAGGCGGCTTATTCGCTGAGCCTTGCTCTCGGAGGGTTAGGCTTTATCTCAACACTGTTTTTTACAAACCAATATATGCTTTTTATAAGTTTCATTCTGATTGGTTTCGCATGGGCGGCAATGTTAGCAATGCCTTTCGCGATACTCACTAACGCTCTTGAAGGTTACGGACATATAGGCTCGTATCTCGGACTTTTCAACGGGACAATCTGCATACCGCAAATTGTTGCGGCGATTGTTGGCGGAGTATTGCTCTCTATTATGGGCGGCAAACAAGTTATGATGCTTGTAATAGCAGGAATTTTGCTGCTACTCGGCGCATGCGCAGTTTTTGTCATTAAAGAAAAAAATAAAAAATAATGAAATCTTGTATTTTTGATTTGGACGGAGTTTTGGTAGACTCGGCAAAATACCACTACTTGGCATGGAAAGCCCTTGCCGACAAACTCGGATTTGTTTTCACCGAAAAAGACAACGAAAGGCTCAAAGGCGTAAGCCGCATGAAATCGTTGGAAATACTTTTGGAAATCGGCAAAATCACAATGACCGACGGCGAAAAAGAACAAGCCGCCGCCGAAAAAAACGAATTGTACAGAAGTTATATTTCAAAGATGACACCCGAAGAAATTTTGCCGGGCGTTGAAAGTTTTTTAAAGGAGTTGAAACAACTCGGCATAAAAACCGCGATTGGTTCGGCAAGCAAAAACACGCCTTTGATATTGGAAAGGACAGGTTTAGCGCGTTATTTTGACGCTGTTGCTGACGGCACAAATGTTTCAAAAGCCAAACCCGATCCGGAAGTTTTCTTAAAAGGTGCTGAACTCTTAAAAGTTGCCCCTGAAACCTGCATCGTTTTTGAAGACGCAGCGGCAGGCGTTGAAGCGGCACACCGTGCAGGCATGAAAGCGGTCGGCATCGGCGACAAAACCGTTTTAAACGAGGCCGATTTGGTGATTCCGAACTTTGTAGGCGTAACATCAGACATCTTGAAAAAAATTTAACATTTCTTTAACTTACTTTTTGTAATTTTTGTTAAAAAAAGTTAGTATTTTGCCGACGAAAATTTTAATAGAAAGAAGCAATGAGTAACTACAACAAAACTATACAAAAAGTAAAATATACTTTACAGGGGGGGGTAAAATCCTACTCTAAAAGTCAAGATATATGATAAAAAATCCCTTGCGGAGAAGTTTCTTATTTTCAGGAACTTCTCTGCAAGGGATTTTTTTTGTATTTGCAACATAATTAATTTTAAAAAAAAACTTATAAAAAAATGACAGAGCAATTAAAAAAAACTGCCGCTACACTTCCGGCAGACCAAATGACCAAAAAAAGGTATGAAAAACCTGATTTTGATGTAATCGAAGTGGAAATGAATAAAATATTGTGCGCAAGCGGACCCCAAACACCCGACAACGCTCCAAGTTCAATACTTCAAAACCTCGGATTCGGTGGTGAACTCTAAAACAATAACAATTAAAAAATTGATAAAAATGAACAGAAGATTTATATTAGTTTCAATGTTGGCGGCTGCAATGTTCGCAACATCATGCAGCAAAGACGAAAACAACGATAAAGAAATAAATAAGCCGCAAGTAGAAGTTCAAAAAACTTGTCCTATAACGATAAAAGCGACTAACAAATCCGGCATATCCAAAGTTGCCTTAGGAACTATAAACGATGATGACAAAAGTTATACATTTCTGTTTCAAGCAGGCGAAACGATGACAATAACATCAGTAGGTGAAAATCCAATAACCTATACGTTGACGATAAATGCTGATGGAGTTGGTAAAAACACTGCTACTTTTTCCGGTGAAATTAATGAGGATGATTACGGCAAAACATTTACTGCATCTATAACTAAAAACGAATTATCAGATGCAGGTGTAAGTGGTGCATATTCATCTCTTGAAGAAGCCGTAAACAATCATTACAAATTCGTATCATCAGAATTTACATTAACCGATGAAACAACAATTACTCTTCAAGATCAATATGTATATATCGGATTATACATCCAATATTTGGACGGAAAGACACTTAAAGTTAACGGTACGGACGTGCAATTACCTTCTTCACTGGAAGGCACCGGAACTTGGGTTGCACTTCCAAGCGGAAGTTTGAACATCCCTGACCTTACTTTATCAACAACAGTTTCAGGAGGTAATTACTATACTATTACCCGTACCAACGCTCAAAAGCCGACCGCTGCAACACCGACTATTGATAATTCTACATTTGATATAGCATCTGAATCTACTATCAACCTCAGCAATGCAGCAATCACTACCGACATGGAATATAGCACTGATGGTTCTAATTGGACAAAGGTAACAACAAGCAGTGTAATTAACGGACTTGCTGCAAATCAAGAAATACAAATCCGCGTAAAGGGAAATGATTACTTGAATGCAAGTAATGCAGTAACAGTTGATATTCCTATAATTGAAGAGATTTTGATGTTTACTCCTGATGCTACTATCTACTACCTTGAAGGGGATACATGGGGAACAGCAGCAAATTACACAGTTAATAGTAGTA
>JAEEXW010000382.1 GCA_016287995.1 Bacteroidales bacterium | reverse complement strand
GCGCGAGTTTTTTGCCCTGACGGAAAATTCTGTCGTGCGAAATTTCTGTTACGTAAAGGTTCTTGTACTTTTGCTTATATTCGTCCAAAACAAGTTCGGTATCGTCAGTGCTTTGGTCGTTTACTACGATAACTTCAAAGTCGGGATAATCTTGCTCTAAAACATACTGCAAACGTTCCTTTAAATTTTCGGACTCGTTTTTAGCACATATTATCACCGAAACAGGCTCGTTTTCAACATTTTCCGGTTGTTTTTTCTTGCCGCAGATACGTATAAAAACTATCAGATAATAAAACATCTGTACAAGGAAGAAAACTCCGAGCGTACATATCGCCCAAAATTCCCACCGGTTAGTGTCAGTTATTATTTTTAACAGGTTGTCAAACATTGCAAAAAAAATTACAGTGCAAAATTATAATATTTTTTGCAATTTTAAAATTTTTTTGCATAATATCAAAAAAAACGTTTCCTTTGCAAAATAAAATTCATCATGGAAAATTTTTACGAACTGATTGATGTAGAGCCGTTTGTATACGGTATTGAGTTCAAAAACAAGATAACTTTTTCTGTAAAGAAAGGCGAAAATCCCACTATTATCGGCTCTAATGGAGCGGGAAAAACCAAACTCGGCGAAATTTTGTGCGGTAAAACCGTCATTAGAGGAGGCAAAATGCGTTTTTCGTTTCTGCCCGAAGGTGTGCATTACGAAAAAGGCAAGGTTGTGAAAATCAGTTTTGAGTCGGCATATACGATGGCGGATTATTCCAATATGTATTACCAACAGCGTTTTTCGGCAACTGAAAACGAGTGGAATGCCCTTGAAAACAAAAAAATTCCTACTGTAAAAGACCTTTTGGATAATCTGCCAGGAGAAGATAAAGAATATTGGATTGAAAAATTAAGGCTTGACGACTTGTTTTATAAGACCTTGATAATGCTCTCTTCGGGTGAGTTGCGGCGTTTTCTTATTGCAAACATTCTTATAAAAAAGCCGGAAATTGTGATTTTTGACAATCCTTTTATCGGACTTGACAAAAAAACTCGTGAAGATTTGAATTTGCTTTTTCAAGAAATTGCTCCGCGGCAGCAGATGGTTTTTATTGTTGCCGACATAAAAGAAATTCCGGAGGTCTCTTTATCGGTGATTGCTTGTAAAAACCTTGAATATTTTCCGAAAATGTCGAAAGAGGATTTTTTAGCGGACAAAAATTTTCAGGATTTTATTTTTGAGGATAGTTACGACGGGGATATGACTTTGCCTGAGCCTTATCACAAAGAAGAACGCTTTTTTAAATATGCTGCAATTTTGAGAAATGTCAGCATAAAATATCCCAAACGCACACTTTTTGAAAATCTTGACTGGAAAATTCAAAAAGGCGAAAAATGGTCGCTTTCAGGTGCTAACGGCAGCGGAAAGTCTACCTTATTGAGCCTTATAACAGCCGACAATCCAAGAAGTTACAATATGGACATAACGCTTTTTGACAAGAAACGCGGCTCAGGCGAAAGTATTTGGGACATAAAAAAACGTATCGGATATATTTCGTCTGAAATGCACCTTTATTTCCGCGAAAACCAGTTGTGCAAAAAAGTTGTGGCATCGGGCTTGTTTGATACTCAGGGCTTGTTTAGAGTCTGCAACGAAGAGCAATACGAAAAAGCGGTTCAAATAATGCGTACATTCGGAATTGGACATTTGGCAGATAAGCCGTTTTTGCAAACCTCAGACGGAGAGCAGCGTCTCGTGCTTTTAGCGCGGACGATGATAAAAAATCCTGATTTATTGATACTTGATGAGCCTTTGCATGGGCTTGACGCTTTACGCAAAGAGCGTTCAAAGAAGTTAATCAACCAATACGCAGGGCAAGAGGATAGAACACTTATTCTTGTAACGCATAATCAGGATAATATTCCGAATTGTATTAATAAACATTTTTCTTTGTGATTGTTGATGTTTTTTTGTGAGTTTAAAAAACAAATATTAATTTTGCCGCAACAAAATTAATATACAAAAAAATGATAAAAAAGTTATTAACACTAATCTTTGCCGCATTGTTTTTGGTATCATGCGGCGGCAAAAAGCAGGAAAAAATTCTCGTGCTTTTTTATTCACAAAGTAGTACTACAAAAACTGTTGCTCAGGAGATTCAGAAACAGTTGGGCTGCGACATCGAAGAAATTGAGTGCGTAGAGCCTTACTTAGGCGAGTTCAAGGATATAGTCGCACGCTGGCAGCAAGAAATGCAAGAGGGCAAAACCGCTGCAATCAACCCGCTCAAAAAAGACATTAAAGATTACGATGTTATTTTCTTGGGATTCCCGATTTGGGGCGGAACGTATGCCTCGCCGGTTGCAACATTCTTGAAAGACGCTGATTTCAGCGGTAAAAAACTCGTTCCTTTCTGCACGTTCGGAAGCGGCGGTCTTAACACAAGCACAGCCGAGTTGAAGAAAAATGCTAAAAACGCTCAGTTTGTTGACGGTTACGGAATACGTCAGGCAAGAATTTCTAACGCAGCAGCCGAAGTTGAGCAATTTTTAATCAGAAGCGGTTTCAAACAAGGTACTGTTGAATCGCTCCCCGAATTTTCGGCACAAAAAGAAGTTTCTGATGAGGAAAAAGAAATTTTCCATAAGGCTTGCGACGGTTATCAGTTTCCGCTCGGCGAACCTTCAACAGCAGGCTCACGTCAGATAAAAGGCGGAGTAGAATATCTCTATACCGTTGAAGGTCAGGACGGTAAACAATCAAAAATCTATGTTACGGCAAAAGAAAATTCTTTGCCCGAATTTACCGAAGTTGTAAGATAATATAAAATCATCAATATGAAAAAAACGCTGTCATTTTTGATTCTGCCGCTGATTTTTTGTGCGATGATAATCATCTCTTTTGTGGCGGATAAGGCTTTTGACAGCGTTTTTTTTCGTTTCGGAATTTATCCGCGCCAATTTTCACGTCTGATAGGCGTTTTGTTTTCTCCGCTCATTCACAGCGATTTGGAGCATTTGCTTTCCAACCTTTCAGCGTTGCCGGTTTTAACCAGTATGTTAACCTTGATTCATAGACGAAATTATTTCAAAATTTTTTTGACATTGTATTTCGTAACGGGAATTTTTGTATGGTTTTTTGCCCGCGAAAGTTACCACATCGGGGCAAGCGGAAGGATTTACGCTTTTGCCTCGTTTCTATTTTTTGGCGGCATAATTG
>JAEEXW010000381.1 GCA_016287995.1 Bacteroidales bacterium | reverse complement strand
GACTCTGCCTCCGGAAGTATTACTAAAAGTCGCGATGTTAACACGCAGGCAGTATTTTCGTTGCGCGGAAAGCCGCTCAACTGTTTCGGTCTTACCAAAAAAGTCGTTTACGAAAACGAAGAGTTCAACCTTTTGCAAGCGGCTCTTAACATTGAGGAAGGCATTGAAAATATACGTTACAATAAGGTTGTTATCGCAACTGATGCCGATGTTGACGGTATGCACATCAGGCTTCTGCTTATAACGTTCTTTTTGAACTTTTTTCCTGAGGTTATCAAAACTAAACATTTATACATACTTCAAACCCCGCTTTTTAGGGTCAGAAATAAGGTTAAAACGTTTTATTGTTACACAGACGAGGAAAAGTTGAACGCGATAGCAGCGTGCGGTAAAAACCCCGAAATGACCCGTTTTAAAGGTCTCGGAGAAATCTCTCCCGACGAGTTCAAACATTTCATCGGTCCAGAGATGAGAATTGAGCCTGTTTTGATCAAAAAAGAAGACCAAATTCACGACCTTATGGAGTTTTACATGGGCAAAAACACGCCGGACCGTCAAAATTTTATTATTGACAATCTTGTAATTGAAGAAGACAGATTAGAAGGCGAAGAAGAAGAAAACGTCATCGAAGAATAAACTTTCTGTATGCCGCTAACAAATACCGTCTTATTGGTCGCAAAATGCGCCAAATAAACGCTGCCGCAACTCTCCAAAAAGAGTTAAGGCAGCGTTTTTTGCCGTTGTTGCCGACAACATAATTGACTTCGGCTTTTACGTCGGAAATTTTGCAAAATTCGCAGCCTTTGAGATTGCCGTCGCCCATAAGTGTAATGTTTTGGTTATCAATTTTTATGATGCGGTGAACGACGTAATTTCCGCCGCTCGTGTATGCCAAGACAACTCTGCCTTTTTTAATTTTTTTGACAGGTGAAAATACTGCACTTTCTTTGCCACCGATGATAAAAGGCAGCATAGAAGTGCCTTTTACGGGGAAAATTACGTCCTTGCCTTCGCCGACCAAGCGCAAGGCCTCCGATATTATAAACTCACCGCTTAATTGCATGATATTGTGTTTTTGCAGAGAATTGCGGCGTCTTTGTCGGGCAGACATTCAAGATGCCAGATTTTTGTCTTTTCAATTAATGCTGTTTCGCTTGCGTGCAGATTGTCTGCCAAAACTTTGTCCCAACGTTTGCCCGAAACTGACGGAACAAGTGCAACGTATGCCATAACGCCTTTTAATTCGCTGATTTTGTTGTATTTTGCCTGACTTAAAAGCACAATTGCACCCAAAGGTACTTCTTCGTTTTTGTAACATTCTGTTTTGCCGCTCCACGGGGAGCCGAAAACTTTTATGCCTTCGGGAAAGATTCTTACTACGGGGTTGTCATCGTTTAAAAGTCTTGAACCTAAAATGTTTTGCAGCCAAAGCCTTGAATGTGTGCTTTTTCCTGTGCCGCTTTTGCCCAAAAACATATAACCTTTGCCTTGGTATATAATCACTGACGAATGAAATAAAAGCGTTGATTTCATGGCTGTTGACAGTGCAAAAATTATCATCAACGCGTTGTCAACTGAGAATTTTTCAAAACCGTTTTCCACATACAAGGCGTTGTTTTTGTAGTCAGAAGAAGTGATTAAAACGCCTGCTTTTTTGCCGTCGAGCCAAAATTCAAAAACGGATTTTTGCTCTTCCGTGTGTCCGCAAATTATTGCCTGACCTTCTTCTTCCTGAGAGATTTCATGCGTAAAAACGCCTGAAAAACTTTCGTTAAAAACCTCCAACGAAAAAAGCGGCTTATCAACTTTTTCCGTCAAATACGGCTCGTAATTTTCAAAAAACATCTCCGCTGAAACACTAAAAACGTGTTCCGCAACTTTGTAATATTCAGTTCTTTTCATCTTTTTTCATATTTTCTAACGACAATGTACGATAACGGATTCGGCGCGGCATATTTTTGAGAAAACATTTCCAATACGCCAATTCAACAGGTAAGGCTTCGGCGGTGTTTATTGAAAACATTTTCCAATTACGTTTTCTTCGCTCAACAAATCTTGACCATGCACCTGAAATTTGTTTTTTGTTGTCCCAGCCAAAATTTCCGCCTGAAATTATATCCGCCATAATTTTTTTGCCCAAAGCCTCGTCCATGCCGCAGAGCATAAATTCTTCTTCCAACAAGAAAATTTTGTTTAAAATCCACATCAACGCCTTTGTAAACCGTTTCAAATTGAAGCGTTTTAAACGCTCTGCAACATATTCGCGGTCGTCTTTATCGCATTTTTTCAGCAGAAAATAATAATCGTTGAGTTGCCTTAAACCGATTCCTTCCATCATAAAATGCCGCTCAATATGAGCTAATTGCATAAGAAGGGCAAATCTCATTGATGGTGCATAAAACCCCTCCGGCGTTAAAACTATATCTTTTAGGTTTTCGTTAAGACATTGTTGTAACCTGTTGTTATAGAACTTGTTATGAAATCCTGACGAGGGTCTGAAATGGACTTCTACGCTTACGCCTTTTTCGTTTTCGGGGAGATGCACGTGATGATAAGCCTTTAATGCCCCTTCTGGCAAATCCGGCGGCAACATTCCTAATTTGTCTATTAGTTTGATGACGCTTTCTTTTCCGCCTTCTACGTAGAGGTCAATGTCGCCCGGCTGACGGCAAAACATATCGGGATAGAGCCGGGAGTTTGCCTGACCTTTTAGAATGGCTGTTTTTCTGCTGTTTGCCTCGAAAAGTTCAGTAAGACGTTTGCTTTCGGCATAAAAGACTGTGTTTAAACCGCGAATTTTTTCAGCCTCTGCCATCCATTGTATCATAATGTTGAACGGAGGGGCGAGTTCTTTGTCGAGTTTTTTTACGCCGCAGAAAATCACGCCGACAAGAGCCTGACTGTGAGCGGTTTTGAATATTTGTATCCACTCTTTTTCCGACAGTTTTTCTTTAAAACTGTCCGTTATCCCAAGTGAAAATCTTAAAAGTGAAAAAAAATGTTCCATTAATGATATTTTTAGTTATTGAGTTTTGAGTACTCTTTTTTGTAATCAAAATCAGACGGTAAAGGCTCTGTTTTTTCTATAAGTTTCATCAAATCTGCTACTTCCTGAGATAAATTTTGCTGATGTTTTACTACGTTTTCTCGTGTTTTCGCTTGTTTTGTCCCGTTTATTAAGTCGTTGATAAATGTCCATATTTTCTCA
>JAEEXW010000380.1 GCA_016287995.1 Bacteroidales bacterium | reverse complement strand
TTAAAAAGTTAAATATAGTAAACTTCAAAAATCATTCTCAAAGAGAATTTTCTTTTGAGAAAAAGATTAACTGTTTTGTAGGAAAAAACGGTGTCGGAAAGACAAACGTTCTTGACGCGCTGTATTATTTATCGTTCAGCAAGAGTTTTATTAACTCAGTTGATAATCAGAATATAAAAAACGGGGAAGATTTTTTTTCGTTGAGGGGTGTTTATGAGGTCAACGAGATGGAGGAAAACATTCTTCTGTCATTCGACAAAAACAAAGGTAAAACCTTGAAACGCAACGACAAAGAGTACGATAAAATAGCCTCGCACATAGGACTTTTGCCGCTGATAATCGTTAGTCCTCAAGATATAAAATTGCTTTTTGACGGTAGTGCGGAACGTAGAAAATTTCTTGATTCAGCACTTTCGCAGTTTGACGGTGGACACTTGATTGCTTTACAAAATTATAATCGTGCTTTACTTCAACGGAATAAAATTCTCAAAACTTCGCCTGATGCAATCTTGCTTGAAATGTGGGATAGGCATTTGATTTCAAACGGTGAAACACTGTATGAAAACCGTAAAAAATTTATAGCAGATTTTATGCCCGAATTTGAAAAGTACTATTTGAAAATTTCGTCTGGGTCCTTAGAAATTCCGTCGCTAAAATATTCGTCTCCGCTCGAAAACGAGAAAATAGAGGATATTTTGAAACGTAACTTTCAGCGTGACAGTATTTTACAATACACAACTTCGGGTGCGCACAAAGACGATTTGGTGTTTTCTATCGGTGATTTGCCCCTGAAAAATTGCGGTTCACAAGGTCAGCAAAAGACGTTTTTGACGGCTTTAAAACTTGCACAATATGCGTTTCTTTACAACAAATCGGGCAAAAAGCCGGTGTTACTTTTGGACGATATTTTTGACAAATTAGACCCTCAACGGGTTTCTTCTATTGCGGAATTGATTTTAAGCGATGGAATTTTCGGGCAGATTTTTATCACGCACACAAATCCCGACGACTTAAAACAGATTCTCGAAAAATTTACAGACGATTTTGAAATGTTTGAAATATTATGATTTTTTATTTTTCAGGAACGGGCAATTCCAAGCACGTTGCCCAAAAACTTGGCGAATTATTGGGCTCGCAAGTTAAAAATATTGCGGATTATTATGAAGAGGTTACAACGCTGAAAAACTTTTCGATAGGCGTTGACAAGGACGATTGTTTGGGCTTTGTTTCGCCGGTACATTCTTGGGGGCTGTCGAAAACGATGTCAAGATTTTTGAAAAGGACAAAAATCAATTATCAAGGCAAGAAGATTTTTGCGGTAATGGTTTGCGGCGACAATTGTGGTAAAGCGCGGGAAATGTTGTCTGAGACTTTGAAAAGGAATAGTGGCATTGAATGTAATTTCATTTGTTCGATACAAATGCCTAACAATTACATAGTTATGAAAGGTTTCGGGACGGATTCAGACGAACTCGCAAAACAGAAACTCACAACTGCCGAACTTGAAATTCCCAAAATTGCCGAAGCCGTAAAAAGCGGCAAAACATTTGACCGTTACGTCATAGGTACGCACCCGTTTTTAAAAGGCAGAATAATTTATCCGCTTTTTATGAAGTTTACTATGGGCGACAAAAAGTTCTTTGCTGACGACAACTGTATAAGTTGCGGTCTCTGTGAAAAAACTTGTCCTGAAAAAAACATTTCGCTGAAAAACGGCAAACCTAAATGGCTCGGACACTGCGTAAAATGTCTTGCATGCATTCACCGCTGTCCGAAAAAGTCTATCCAATACGGAGACGTAACACAAGAAATGGGAAGGTATTATTATAAAAACTGAATTGAATAGAATATAAAAAGTATTTTATTCGCAACTAAATGTATGTCCTTGAACTTTGTTTATATTTCCCGGGTGCTGAGGCGGCATCGGTCAAGGATTCAGGGAAGTCGTTTTTCTCTTCGGGAGAATTACGAATATCGCAACGCTGCCAAAGTTCAGGGTATGGAAACAGAACAACGTTTATCCGCTATGCGGACGGTGTGTCCTTTAGATAGCAAACGCTTAACAAGGCGTGTTCCGACAAAGCCAGAACCGCCAATTATTGTGATAATCATAGAGTAAAAAAGTGAATTTATACAAAAAAGAAAGCATCACTCTTTTAAGAAAAAGTGATGCCTATATAATTAAGATATGTTGTACGTAAAGTATTGTTAATCAAGTAATTTATTTAATTGTTCCAACGGAATATTTATTTTTTCAGAAATTTCCTCACGGGAAAGTCCCATTGAAAACAGAGTTTTTGCAAAGGCGGAAAGTTGTGCATCTTTTTGTGACAACTGTGCATCTTTTTCCGCTAACTTTTCTTTTTGCTCCTCAACAATTTCTTCTAATTCAGTCCTATCCTCAATGTCGGAAGCATATTCATCTTCTATCGCCATTGCCATTTTGACTTCCCTATCTGCAACCGCACTAACCAACTGTCTGACAACTACATTATAACCGTCAGGTTTGTTGTCAAGGTTGTCAAGCATAAGGTAATGTGCATCATTCGGCATAACGTTACTTTGGTCGAAAATTTCCAAAAATTCTTCAACCTTTGACCGTGCATTTTTACGAAAATACGGAATCTGAACAACAACAGAATCGTGTGATAAGTATCTGAAAAACGGATTCAATTCGGCTTTTTCTACTGGCTCTCCTAAGGCATTTTTTGCTTGCGGTGAATAGAAAACAACTGGCTCGGTTACGTCATCTAATGGATGTCCTAGGAAATAAATCGCAACTATATGAATCGGTGTTTCGATAATTTCATCAACATCTTCACCTTTGCGGTTTTTCTTTTTGACAGTTTTTGTTTCATACGCCTCAGTGTCATAAAGCCTTGAAAGATAACGTCTAAATCTTACAATCTCAGTATCTTTTTCGGCTTTTTGAACCTCAATGCTGACCATTTCAAAACTGCCGCCGTCTTTCTTAATCTTAGCCAAAAAGTCAAGCCGTAAAATACCGAATCCTTTCAAATTGGCGCGGACAAGTTCGTTATGAATCAAATCAACTTCAACGATTTCAACAATGCACCAAGCAATATCATACAGACTTTGCGGTTCTGCAGCATATACTTGAAAACTGAATCGTATATCGGATTGGCTATCTGTATCATATTATGCGTGTTTTTTATCTGCGCAAAGATATGAAACTATTTTATTCTAAGCAAAAA
>JAEEXW010000013.1 GCA_016287995.1 Bacteroidales bacterium | reverse complement strand
CATCAGTAAAACTTCATTCCGACATTGTCCCTAAACGTAAAACTTTCAAAGTCTTAAAATCGTATAACCATGACAATCAGGCTTATACGCAGGGACTTCAATACGAGGACGGCTTTTTTTACGAGTCAACTGGCTTAAAGAAAAAATCTTCGCTCAGAAAAGTAAAACCGGAAAACGGCGAAGTGCTTCAAAGTTACATTCTTGAAGAGGAATATTTCGGCGAAGGTCTTACAATCATGGACGACAAACTCGTTCAACTGACATGGCAAAATCACAAAGGCTTTGTTTACGACAAAAAAACTTTTGAAAAACTCCGTGATTTTGATGTTGCGACCGAAGGCTGGGGCTTGACGTATTACAATGACACTCTGCTGCTTACCGACGGCAGCGAAAACGTCTATTTCCTCGAAAAAAACAATTTTTCCTCAGTAAAATACATTCAGGTTTACGACAATCTGGGACCTGTAAAAATGCTGAACGAAACCGAAATGATAGACGGCAGGCTTTACGCCAACATTTATCAGTCGGATTTAATCGCCGAAATAGATTATCACAGCGGCAAAGTGTTGAGTTACATAGAGTTGACAAATCTTTTGCCGTCAACACTCAGAGAGTCTAACACGGACGTCTTGAACGGCATTGCATACGACGAAAAAGGCAAAAGGCTGTTTGTTACGGGCAAAAACTGGCCTAAACTGTTTGAAATTCAAATAATTGACCAAGCAAAATGATAATTTTAAAAGATATAAAAAAAAGTTTCGGACAGTTGGAAGTCTTAAAAGGCATCAACCTTACGATTGAAGACTCCAAAATCGTGTCAATTGTCGGGGCTTCGGGCGCGGGCAAAACCACGCTTCTGCAAATTGCCGGAACACTTTTGAAAGCGGACTCTGGCGAGGTAAACATCGGCGGAGTGGACGCAAGCAGACTTTCGGGCAAAAAGTTGGCGGAGTTCCGCAACAAAAACATCGGTTTTGTGTTTCAGTTTCACCACCTTCTGCCGGAGTTTACGGCGTTGGAAAACGTCTGCATACCGGCTCTTATCGGCGGGAAAAATCAAAAGGAAACCGAAAAACGCGCATTGGAACTTTTGAAGTTTCTCAACCTTTCGGAGCGCGTAAGCCACAAGCCGAAAGAACTTTCAGGCGGCGAGCAGCAAAGGGTTGCCATTGCGAGGTCATTAATCAACGACCCGGAAGTGATTTTTGCCGACGAACCATCCGGAAACCTCGACTCAAAAAACAGGGAAGAACTTCACACCCTGCTTTTTAACCTCAGGGACACTTTCAAAAAGACGTTTGTAATAGTAACGCACGACGAGAATTTTGCCGCAATGAGCGACAGAATCATCAAAATAAAGGACGGAATAATAGAAGATTAAACGAAATAAAAAAGGGGGATTCGGCCGTTGCCGAAAAGTCCCCCGATATATAAATGAACTGTAAAAAAGTTCTATTGCGCCGTTACTGTCGCGGTTTTCTTTTCCGGGTCAAGAACAAATTTGTAAGTTCCTGCCGAAATGTTGAGGTTTGCGCCGTCCTGTTCGAGACCGGTAAGCGCACCGCCGAAATTAACGTCCCATGCGCCTGCCCAACGGAATTTATATTCTCCGTCTTTTACCGTTATAGTTTTTGACCATGTCTTGGTTGACGGGTCATAATCCATTACAATGCCAACGCTCCAATCATAAGGCTCTATTGCTCCACCAATTAACTCCCAACCAGTTGAAACAACGGAGGCTGTCATTTTTTTCTGGTCAACAGTCATTTTGTAGTAGCCTGCTTTGTCGAGTTTTATGTTGTCGCCGTCTCCAATCTTGAAACTGCCGTCTTCTAACTTGTCGCCAACAATGCCTATCCATGCGCCCGAAGCGTCATCGTAGAACTTAAATTCCGCATTGTCTTCTCCGATATAAAGCGTATTTGAAAATACAAAGTCGCGGGCAGCAGATGTTACACGATAATCTTTGGTTTGATTGTTCCAACCGTTAAACGAACCCGGAACTGTTAAAAATTCGCTCGAAAGTTCGATTTCGGTCTCTTCCATCGTATACGTGTATTTTCCTGCGTTAACAAGGTTGAGCGTAACGATATATGCGTGAGCAGCAGGCACTTTCAAGTTGTCGCCGCCGTAGGTAAGGTTGTCAGCACTGCCGCCGAGGTTGATGTCCCAGCCGCCGTTGGCACGGAATTTAAACTCGCCGTCGGTAAGGGAAGTAACAGCCGTCCAAAGTCCTGTTGAAGCGTCAAAGTCCATTTTTGTGTCTTTGTCCCAACTGCCGGAAGTCGCGCTGCCGATAAGTCCCCATTCGGTTTTGTCGCCGACTTCAACGCTGCCGTCAGTGCCGGCTTTTATCTCCAAGAAACCTGTGTTGGTTTCAGGATTCAGGGTGTTGTCCTGAGAGATAACCTCCATCGTTTTGCCGTCAAGCACCGCAAAAGAACTGCCCGTGCCTTCGGGAATGTTGACATAACCCTGATAAACGCCGTCGCCGTCTGGGTCGCCGATTAAGAACGATTTTTCAAAGTCGAAATTCGGATAACCGACTGCAACGTATGCAAAAGGCCAGTCTATGTTTTCGGATTTGGAATCGTAAGCGGTAACTTTTATGCTGACAGTGTTTTCCGCAACGTCGGTTTTAACGCCGCCTGCCGCCGAAGACTCCAACGAAAACGTACATTCTGCCGCTTTGCCCGGATATGCGCCTGCCTCGGCAAGCAGAGAGTTTACAGCCGAATTGTCAAGTTCGAGAAAACAGTCCGTTGTCTCGCCAAGAACGACTTCTTTGCCGCTGCCGTTTTTCATTTTTACGGAGTAACTTACAGCCGCGCCGTTGTAATCGGCGGGAGTCCAACTGATTTTCGGAAACTTTTCCGAAAGGTTGTTTTTATTGATTACCACCTCGGATTTTTCAAACTGGTTGAAACCCGCTTTTTTAACAAGTTCGAGAACGGGCGTTTTTTCGTCCTCGCAGGCGGCAAAGGCAAACATCATTGCCGCCGGTATGATGAAATATTTATTAAATGCTTTCATGGTCTAAAAAAATTAGTTTTCGGAATAACCTTCGTTTTGTTTAAGATTAAGATTGCTGCCCATATCGTCAGAGGGAATCGGGAAAACTTCATAAAATTTTGCGACATCTTTTCCTTGCTCCACTCCACCTTTCCACGGCCAATTATAACCGGTAGTGTACTTTCCAAAACGGATAAGGTCGGTGCGGCGTTGAGCCTCGTAAAAGAGTTCCCTTGCCCTTTCGTCGCAGAGAAAATCAAGGTCGAGTTTTCCGAGCGGTGAAGAGATTCCGGCTCTCTCGCGGAGTTCGTTGACGTATTTCAAGGCGTTTGCCTCGCTGCCCGCGCGGAGTTGCGCTTCCGCCATGTTCAGGTAAATTTCACCGAGACGGAAAAGCGGAAAGTCGGTGTAAGCCTCACTCGATGGTGGCAAACTTCCGTCTTTGTTAACATTGTAAAATTTTGTGACAGGAATACCGTTGTTTTTGAAAGAGGCCTCGTCTTTGATTTCGTTGCTTGAAGTGCCGTCAAGACGGAGCATCGCCATACGCGAATCCTGTGCCTTGCCGTCCTCGCGGTCAAAAATGTTGAAGAACGAAGATTTTGCCCTTACGCCCTGCCATGCGCCTTTGGCGTTGGTTTCGGTCTGATAATCGCCTGAACCCCAGCACAAAAGAGCCGTCATGCCGCCCCATGTCATGGTCTGGTCGCCTTCGTAACGGACGGGGAAAATCATTTCAAGGGACTTGTCGTTGTCAGCCTTGAACATATCGGCGTAAACGGGTTCGAGTTTGTAGCCCGCCTCAAAAATCTTCTGACAATAAGTGATACATTCAGTGTTTTTTTCTACGTTGATGTAAACTTTGGCGTTGAGATAAAGCCTTGTAAGCGCAGCCCATGCAGCCGCTTTGTTGGCGTGTCCGTAATTCTCTGAAAAACCCGGTTTCGGGTCAGCCATTTCTTCCGCGCTTTCAAGAAGTTGTTTTTCAACATAGTCGAAAAGGTCTTTTGCTTGAATTTGTTCAGGACTGCCGCTTCCAACGGTGCTTTCTTCGGTTACAAAAGGCACGTTTCTGTAAAAGTCAAGAGCGTAAAGGTACATTAAAGCACGTATGAATTTTGCCTCGCCTCTATAAACTTTTACTTTGCTGATGACATCTTGCGTGCAACCGCGTGAAGAGAGCGTGCCTTCGTCAGTCTCCCTCAAAAAGGCGTTGCAAAGATTGATTTGATAAAAAAGCCTGAAATAAGAGCCTTTTATCCAAGGACTTGAAGCCGACCAAGAAATATGATTGAAATCAGGGATTCCGGGGTCGTTCCAGCAGCAGTGCGCAATGTCGGAGGCGAGTTCCTGCATGTTCCACATAACGCGCAGGAAAGATGCCTGAGAACCGCCGTCAATGCCGACAACGTCCTGTTCTTCGTCGCCGCCTTTGTTGCCGCCGAGGGCAAGACCGGCGTATATCTTGGCAAGACTCTCGCTGTAAGCGTCAAGAGTGCTGCCGAAAACCACTTCCGAGACAAGTTCTTTTTCGTCCAAGGGAATAGTGTCCAAATCCTTTACGCAAGACGAAAAACCAAGGAATGTTCCTATTGCCGCAACAGGAAGAATATATCTGAATTTTCTATTAATGCTTTTCATAATCTTTTATAAATTAAATGTTTAGAAATTAAGATTAACGCCTAACATAAAAGTTACAGGACGCGGATAAATGTTTCTGTCGATACCTTCGCCGCTGATTTCGGGGTCAAGTCCGCTGTACTTGGTGATGACAAACGGATTCTGAACCGTGAAGTAAACTTTTGCGTTCTGGGTCGTGTTGAAAATCTTGCGGAAATTGTAACCCAAAGTCATGTTGTCCATTCTCAAAAACGAAGCGTTTTCGATATAATAACTTGACTTGTACTGACCGTTTTTGAAATTGGTCTCAGGCGCGGTTGAGATTCTGTTTTTCAAGAAGCCCGACGGGTCAAACATCTGAGAGCCGTCCCAAGCCTCGCGGTTGGATTTTACGTTGTTGTAAACGTAGTTGCCGATAGAGGCACGCATTGCAAAGTTGAAAAACCAGTTTTTGTAACTGAACTGCGATGACAAGCCCATGATAACATCGGGAGCGGATTTTTTGAAAATCGTCAGGTCGTCCTCGTCGATTTTGCCGTCGCCGTTCTGGTCAACGTATGCGTCTTCTACCGGGTTGCCGTTTTCGTCGTACATCTGCTCGTAAACATAGAACGAGTTGTAAGGCTTGCCGACAGCGTTGATTTGAATGTTATGACCTGTAGCGCCTTCTATGCCGCCGTGGATAACGCCTTTGTAAGCGGGATCGTCGTTAATCGTAAGTTTTGAGATTTCGTTTTTGTTGTACGAAATATTGTAACTCAAAGTCCATTCAATGTCTTTTTTGTTGATTACGTGAGCCGTAAGAGAGAACTCCACGCCGCGGTTTTCAAGTTCGCCGACATTGGTAAGAAGTTGGTTTGAGAAGTTGGTTCCTGCCGAAACGGTTACCGAGTTCAAGAGGTTGCTCGTTTTGCGGATATAGAAATCCAAAGAACCTTCAAACCTGCCTTTCAAGAAACCGAAGTCGAGTCCGGCGTTGAGAGTTTTGGTTTCTTCCCATTTAAGATTCTGGTCGTAAGCCTGAGGAGCGATAAGACGGTACTGCGTGTCGCCGAAATAATAACTTGCGCCCGCCTCTGAATATTTGTAACGCGCCATGTACGGATAGTCGTTAGGACCGTCTACTGTAAGGTTCTGTTGACCGGTAACGCCGTAGCCCAAACGGAGTTTCAAGTCTGAAAGAACGTCGCTGTTTTTAAGGAAAGCCTCGTCGCTGATTTTCCAGGCAAAAGCCGCTGACGGGAACAAGCCCCAACGGTTGTCTTTATGGAAGCGTGAAGAACCGTCGTCCCTCAAAGTGAAGGTCAAAAGGTAACGGTCCAAAAGTGTGTAGTTCAACCTGCCGAAAAATGAAACCAAATAGTTTTCTGTTTCGTAAGAGTATTCGTCTTTGTAATATTCTTTGCCGGTCTCTTTTGCCTTAGCCTCTGAGTACGGATATTTGGTTCCCTTGTCAGAATAGAAATGCTGCCAAGAATATCCTGCCATTACGTCCAATGAATGAATGCCGAAAGTTTTGTCGTAGTCGAAATAACTTTCAAAAAGTCCGTTGGTTTTCTTGTGATAATAGTCGGTGTTTTCGCCGAAACCGGTTTTGAAACTTCCGCTGCTCCAAGTCATCGGGGCGTTGTCGTTGATAGTTTTTTCGCCGTCGCTCTTTGACACGTCATAACCGAGATTGACGTTGAATCTCAAATCAGGGAGAAAATGGAATTTGTAGTCAGCCTGAATGTTGCCGATACTGCGCAAAACGGTAGACTCGTCGGTCTGCTCTTCAAGTATAGAAACGGGATTGGTAAGGGCGATGTCGATAGGTGCCGAACCGTCCTCTTTCATGTATGTAAACCAGCCGTTGCCGTATTTGTTGCCGTCCATTTTTACGGGCTGTGTCGGGTCGAACTGAGATGCCATTCCGATAGCGTCGGTAGAGCCGAACTGGTTTTTGTTGCTGATGCCTTTTACGTTGACCGAAATACTGAGTTTTTTGTCGAAGAAAGTCGGCGAAAGACTTACAGCACCTGTCAGACGTTCCATGTTGGAGGTTTTGAGAATACCGTTTTCGTTGGTGTAGCCGACGGATACGCGGTAAGGAAGATTTTTAACAGTTCCCGAAACGCTGATGTTGTGGTCGGTGCTTACGGAAGTGCGGAAAATTTCGTTCCACCAGTCGGTGCTTGCATTTCCGAGTGCGCCAGCCTTTTCGCTGTCCGCGCCGAATTTTTCAAGAACAAAACTCTTGAACTCTGCTGCGTCCATAATGTCGATGTCGTTGCGTTTTGTGCTGACAGACACCGTTCCGGCATAACTTACTCTGGGTTTTCCGCTTTTACCTTTTTTGGTGGTGATGATAATCACGCCGTTGGAAGCCCTTGAACCGTAAATTGCGGTTGCGGAAGCGTCTTTTAAGATAGTAAAGGTTTCGATGTCGTTAGGGTGAACGGTTGCGAGCGGATTGCTCATACCGTCGATTCCGCCGTCATCAACAGCCACACCGTCGATTACCACAAGCGGATTGTTGGAGGCAGACATTGACGAACCGCCTCTGATTCTGATAGTTGCGCCTGCTCCGGGAGCACCGCCGTCGCTGATAACGCTTACGCCTGCGGCTTTTCCTGCGAGGAGGTCGGTAGCGGAGGTTGCCGCGCCGCGGACCATTTTGTCGGCACTGATTGCCGTTACAGAGCCTGTGAGGTCGTTTTTCTTAACTTTTCCGTAACCGATTACGACAACCTCGTCCATTTCTTTGGTGTCTTCCTGCAAAACGATGTGCAGGTTTTCAGCGGCTTTTACTACGACTTCACTGTAACCGATATAGGAGACGGCAAGGCTGTCTTTTGAATCGGCTTCAAGCATAAAATTACCATCGAGGTCTGTAATCGTACCTGCGGTAGTTCCGATAACTCTGACGGTAGCACCGATAATACTTTCACCGGCTGCGTCTACAACCTGCCCTTTCACGTTGATTTTTTGTGAAAAAGCACTTCCGCTGACAAGCATTGCGAGGAGCAACGCCCAGAATTTCAGCGGCAGTTTTGTTTTTAACAGTTTACTTTTCATATTTATACGTTTTTTTATTAAATTTAGGTTTCTTATTAAAGAAAAAATGTCATCTCCTGACACTGCAAAATTACTCTCAAAACAAATGTTTCGTTAATTTTTATTAAAGTTTCACAATAAAAACTTACGCAAACGATTCCGCAAACGTTTGTTCAATCGTTTGCATTAACTTTTTCATAAATTTATTTGAAAAAGGAAAGATAAAAATCCGCATTGTCTTTGATGGTGCGGATTTTTTTGTATTTTTGCAGAAAAAATTACGACCGCTATGAATTTGAGTTTTCAAGAATTGAAAGATTTTTTGGACGAAAAGTACCGTCAATACGACACGCCTGAATTTATTTCAAGCGACCCGGTGCAGATTCCGCATTTGTTTACGCAAAGAGAAGACATTGAGATTTCGGGCTTTTTGTCATCGTTGATTGCATGGGGACGCCGCGAAATGATTATCAAAAACGCCAAAAAAATGATTGAAATCACGGGAAATTCGCCGTATAATTTCATTATGAATTTTGACGAAAAAGCAGCGGACAAAATTCCGAATTTTGTTCACCGTACTTTTCAACACGCTGATTTTCTGTACACTTTGGCGGCTCTGAAAAATATTTATCAGAATCACGGCGGTTTGAAAACTGTTTTTGAAAACGCCTTCAAAAAGTCCCAAAACATAAAAGACACTTTAATAGAGTTTAGAAAAGTGTTTTTTGAATGTGATTTTCCGCTGAGAACGCAAAAGCACATTGCTGACGTTGAGCGCGGCGCGGCGGGAAAACGTCTCAATATGTACCTGATGTGGCTTTGTCGAAAAGATAAGGCGGGCGTACATTTCGGGCTTTGGGACATTCCGTCTTCGGCGTTGATGTTGCCCCTTGATACTCACACGGCAAACACCGGCAGAAAACTCGGTCTTATAACACGCCGTCAAAACGACTGGAAAACGGTTGAGGAAATAACCTCTGCGCTTAGAAAGTTGGATTCTTCTGACCCAGTAAAGTACGATTTTGCATTGTTCGGGTTGGGAATTTTTGAAAATTTTTGAAAAATTTTTGTACATAATAAAAAATGTACATACATTTGCACAACAAAAACAATAAAATATGGCGAAAGAAAACATATCAATCAAAAGCATTTCTATCAAAAATTACAAATCCATAATTGATACAACAATTCAATTAGGAGGGTTTAACGTATTCATTGGTGCTAATGGCTGCGGCAAATCTAATATATTGGAAGCTATTGCATTAGGTGCTGCTGCTAATAAAAATAAATTAGATTTCGAATACTTCGCAAATAGAGGTATCCGAATTACAGAGTCGTCATTAATGCTTCCTAAATTTAGCCAATCAAAAAAAAATTGTATTGTTATATCCGTCATAGATTCCTTGGATAAATCATCCTCAATTAATATAAAATATGATAAAGAACAAAAATCTCATTGGATAATTGAACTCAAAAGTGATTTAGAACTTGAGTTTCAAAAAAACAAAAAAGAAAAGATAAAAATTAATAGGGAAAATATTGAATCTTTTCTCAAAGAAATTGATCTTAATCCATATTATGAAAGGTATTCTATGGCAATATCAAGGAAAAGTAAAAATATATTTGAAATTATCAACTTAATGCCTATAACAAATTTAAATGATTTTATGATATATTCATTGGAAGAATCCAAACTTAGGAAAGCGGATGCTTCTAATAGGACATATCCTCTTGGAATTCACGGAGAAGGCTTATTTGCGTATCTTAAAGAAGTTTCAAAAAGCGAAAACGCTTCCGATTTTTTCAACGAACTGGAAGAAAATCTAATGGTTTTTGATTGGTTTGAAGAGATTGAAATTCCTAACGGACAGCTTTCAAACGAATTCAATATACAACTGAAAGACTCTTACCTATATGAAACATTAAATACATTTGATCAGCGTAGCACAAATGAGGGATTTTTGTATCTTTTGTTTTATCTTACCCTTATTATTTCAGATAAAACACCAAAGTTTTTCGCCATCGAAAACATTGATGCATCATTCAACCCAAAACTTTGCCGCGAAGTTATCAAACGACTTATTGTTTTGGCAAAAAAACACGGGAAACAGATCATTGCCACGACACACAATCCATCGGTTTTGGACGGTTTGGATTTGGAAGACGATGATGAATGTCTATATACAATAAGGCGTACAATTGATGGCGACACAAAAGCAAGCCAAGTGACGCTTAAAGGCAAATTAACAATTCCATTATCTGAGGCATGGCAACGCGGATATATTGGAGGATTACCAGACAATTTTTAAAACAGCGTAAAAATGGCATCATTTGGTATAATATGTGAGGGAGTTTCCGAAAACAAAATGATTTCACATCTTATTAGAAGATATTTAGGAGATGTTGATGTTAATGCCGTACAGCCACGAATTAGTGCAACAGGGAAACAAGATAATTATGGAGGTTGGCAGCAAGTGCTCGAACATTGTAATGTAGAGCAACTTAATAACGTATTTACTACAAATGATTACCTTGTAATCCAAATAGATACTGACGTGTGTGATGAATATGGCGTAAATAAAAAAGATCAAAATAACAATCAAATTTCAGATAAACTGATTTATGAAAAAGTCGCTGATCGTCTGAAAAACAAAATAACAAAAGAAATCTATGACAAATACTCTAATAAAATTATTTTTGCAATATGTATTAATGAAATAGAATGTTGGTTGCTACCATTGTATTATGATGACAACAGACGCTGTGCTACTGATTCCTGTATTAAGAAACTTAATCGAAAACTACAAAAACAAAACCTCGGCATCCCCGACACTGACAAAAATTGTCCACAGGCACAAAAAGCATACGGAGAGATATTCAAACTGATGAAAAAAAAGTCAACCATCCAAGAAATCTCACAATACAACTACGGCTTTCAAAAATTCGTCGAGCAGCTTGACAACATAAAAATTTAATTAAATGCCCCACTTCACATTCCGCCAATTCGCCATCTGCCAAGACAATACCGCGATGAAAATCTCCACTGACGGCGTATTGTTAGGGGCGTGCTGCAATTTTGAAAACGCTGAAAACATTCTTGACATCGGCACTGGAACGGGACTTCTCTCACTTATGGCGGCGCAAAAATCCGCCGCAAAAATCACTGCCGTAGAAATAGACAACGACGCTTATCTCCAAGCCGTTGAAAACGTAAAAAACTCAAAATTTTCCGACAGAATAAAAATTTTTCACGGCGATTTTTTGACATTTTACAAAACCTGCGGCGAAAAATACGGTTACATAATTTCCAATCCGCCTTTTTTTGAAAACGCTTTCAAATCAAACGATTACAAAAGAAATTTTGCACGGCATACAGATTCTTTGCCGTTTGAAATGATGATAAAAGGCGTAAAAGAAATAATCTCTGAAAACGGATTTTTCTCTGTCATAATTCCTTTTGACAAAAGTCTTGATTTTGTAAGACTTTGCGCTCTGAGCAAATTACATTTATGCAAAAAAATCACTGTTTATTCCAAACGGAATGTACCGCCTTTTAGAGTAATTTTAACATTTTCAAAGCAGATTTTACCTATTGACTATGATGAAATTTTTATTTATGAAAACAATAAAACGTATTCCGAAAAATTTAGACGGTTAACTGCAAATTTTTATCTGAAATAAGAAATATGTATAAATTATTGACTATATTAACCTTTGTATTGTTTTTTGACGTAGTGTCCGCGCAGAAACGTTTTTTCATAAAAGCGGACAGCCTGATTTCTGCGTTTTATTACAATTCGGGCTTTGATACTACGTATGTTTCAAGACCGAAACAACGGTTTATGGTAGCCGTTCACCCCGATTTCTCGTCCATAGGCGTAACTATCGGCAGAGACAAGAAAACAGCAGATTTTTATACAGACCTCAGTGATAATATCGGAACTTTTGCAACGTATAGAGGTTATGGTTTTGGTTATAGTTTTAAGCCGAGAAAAGGACGCAAAAACGATAACGAATTTAATTTCAGATTTTTTTGCCGTAGATTCGGCATAGAAACTGATTTTTGTCGTGCAACAAGTTTTTCGTCAGAAATTAACAACGGCGATTCTATTATTAACATCGAGCGTGGCGACATTGATTTCAAAATGCGCTTATTTACGCTCTATTACGTTTTCAACAACAAAAGATTTTCTTTTCCGGCTGCGTTTGATAAGAGTTATACGCAGATAAAAAGTTGTGGAAGTCCTATTTTGGGGCTTTCGTACGCTAATGCGGAAATGAAAACTTCAAAACACGATTTTGAAATTTATTCCAAAAGTTCAGGTATTGGTATCGGTTACGGTTACAATTTTGTTACAAAACGTAAATTTCTGATACACGCTTCAATAATTCCGACGTTGGTTTTGTGGGAGAAAAACAAAGTATACACCTCTCAGGGGCTTGCTGACTTGAAATACAAAATTACAGATGTCGGCATTTATTCCCGTGCTGCTGTTTCATATAATTTTACGCGGATATTTTTGGGGGCTGACTATGTTTTTTACACTACTATCCTCGGCGACCACAGCGACGTTATTGCCAATTTTTCAAGAAGTATAACAAGACTTTTTGTGGGTTTTTGGTTGTGATTTTTTTGTCAATATCTCCAAATTACTTCACTGAAAAATCCCTCCACAAATGCTCCTGAAATGTTCACGTTATGCACTTTAATATTGTGGGATAAAAATTCTTCCGCTTTTTCGCGGACGTAGTTTTCGCGGTTTGATGAGGCAAAGATGACTTTTCCCGGGTTGATTTTTTCTAAAAGTCTGCTGATATTAAAATTTACGTTTTCTGTGATGATAAGCAAGTCAACTTTCAGTCCATCAAGCATTTCTAACTGTTTGGCGTTATTTAGTACCAAAACATTTTTGCCGCAAATCTGAAAATAAAAATCGCTGAATTTTTCTATAACGTTAGTTTGCAAAACAGTCAGTTTCTTAGTGCCCTTTATGCTCATTAAATTTTTTATGGGACTTAAAAAGACACCCTCTGCGCTGCCACGTTTTGAAGTTAAAACCACACAACTGTCTTGTTTTAAATAACTTATACAAGTATATTTTTCTTTGTTCCAGACCGTAAGGCAATCAGTTTCGGAAGAAAACATTCCAAAATATCCTGTCAATAAAACCAAAATTAAAGCCGTTGACAATGCAAATTTCAGCGTTTTAACGTTTTTGTAAATAAAGAATAATGTCAGAAACAAAATCACAACATAAAGCAAACACATCGAAATTTTTGTTACAAAAATTCCTTCCGCACACGCGCCGGGCAAGTTTTCAATCCATGTTACCGAGTTGATGAGGAGTTTTAGTAAAAAGTTGAGAGCCATTGCAATATATGAAATTCCGCTTGTTAAAAGCAGCAAAACTGCCGAAATCATAATCAGAAAAGCCACCGGAATTACAATCACGTTTGTCAGCATAAAATACATTGGAAACTGATGGAAAGTGCTGATACTCAGTACTGCCGTCCCGATTTGAGCCGCCAACGAAACCAAAAGTATCCCGATAAAATAGTTAGCGGAATTTTTCCAAACCACAACCCAAAAACCGTCCTTTACAAAATTTCTTTTAAAATAAAAAATATCTTCTAACAGCGGCACTATGGCAATAATTGACAAAACAGCAAAATAACTTAACAAAAAGCCTGCGTTAAATAACAACATCGGTTCAAAAACAAGCAAAACAAACGCCGAAAACGCTAATGTCATATATGTTGACGAAGACCTATTAAGAGCCGAAGCCAATGCCGTCAGCGAAAACATCAACGCCGAACGGCAGACACTCGGCGAAAAACCCGTTACGGCAGCAAAAAGCCATAACAAAACCACCGTCAAAACAAATTTTAACAGCCGTCCTTTCTTTGAATTATCCAAACATTTTAGCAACGCATTGATAATCAAAACTATAATTCCCGTATGAAGTCCTGAAACCGCTAAAATATGCATTGAGCCGCTTTTCTGAAAAGCCGTAACGGTTTCTTCGTCCAAGTCGGCTTTATAACCGAGCGTAAGTGCTTCCAAAACAGACAGTTCCTGAACACCGAAACCGCAATTTTTATAAATGGAAAGAAGTTTTTCGCGGAGTTTAGAGCCGTAAAAACGGAAGTTTTTTTGATAGCCTTTTTGCAGAATTTTGAAACTGCCTTTTTTCAAATAAACGCTGCAATAAATTCCCTGACGGGCAGAATATTCCGCAAAATCAAATTCCAAAGGATTGCCGCTGCTTTTAATCGGTTGAAAATCAGATACAAAACCCATTAAATCGCCACATTCCGGAAGTTCTGCCGCCTTGTCAAAATATGCCAAAATTTTATACTTTTTTCCGCTAAGGCTGTCCACAACCGAAAGTGTGGTTTTGAAACTTTTGCTTTTTTCTTCCAACGGCATTTCTACGACGGCGTATTTTATTTTGTTGTCAAAATGCTGAATGTCAGGTTTTTCTGCTTTTTGAAAGTTGACGATAAAAATTCCGAAAAACACCCAAAGAAACCAAAATGAGAAGCCGCTGAGAAAAGAAAATTTGTGTTTCAGCCGTTTAAAAAAGCAAAAACATAAAAGCAATAAAAAAAATGCGGTGCCACAGAGTCCCGCCAAAATTCCGAAAGAAAAATTTTCTTCCAGAATGATTCCCGCAACCGTTCCGCATAAAACCCGGACAATCGGAAAATCATTCAAACTTTTGGCAAACGACCTCTGTGGCATCGCACTAAATCATATTAGAACGAGAACTGTAATCTTGTCTGAATTGCGTGATAACTATCATTATCTTGACCCGGACGATCTGAGAACGCAGCCAAAACATAGTTAAGTCTTACATTAAAATGTTTGTTGATGAAGTAGTTGATACCAAATTCAAAATCGTTTTCAACACCGTAGTCATCAAGATTTAAGTGGTCGAAACGCGCTAAAACTTCAAGCGTTCCGGCAGCCGAAGATGTCGGTAAAGCGGTTACTTTGTTATATTTCTGACCCTCGCCGATAATCTGGTACGAAGTCTGAGCCCAGAAACCGTTGAAAGCATCGCTCGAAACACTGTCTTTTCTGTTGACGCTTGCACCCATAAAGTGCGCTTCAAATAAGAACTTGTCTTTTATAAAAAGTGCCTGAACCTCGTAACGTTCGTAATTTGGAGCGTGCATTTCACCTGTTGAAACGAAAGTTTTGTTTTTAGATGCAGCAAACTGAACAGGAACTACACCTGAAAATGTCGGATAGTTCGGGCTGTCTGTGTGAAGGAACGCACCACCTACATGAAAAACTGTCGTCTCGTTGTAAACCGGTCTCCAAATCAACTGCAAAGCCAAATTAACACCCTGATTAACAATAGAATTGCCGTTGTCAACGCTTCCGTCTGAATAAATACCGGTCGAAAGATTGAACGGATCGGAGGTGTAAAGATAATTTACGCCGATTTTTCTTGACGGACAGAAAGTGTAGTCAACAGACGGGTCTTCCACAAATTTGTAATTGATACCCGTTAATTTTATACCGTAAGGCATAAACTGATGACCGAAAGTCAGTTTGTTGTGTTCATTAAAACTGTATTTCATCGTAACGTCCCTGAATGAGACGTTTTTTTCTTTACCGCCGCCGGGAAAACAAAGTTCTACTTTTGCCTCCCATTTGTCTTTGGTTCCGACAAAACCCAAACGAGTGTCGTTAATAACAACGCCGTTGTCAATTGCATCGCCGTTGTTTTTGTTGAGGAAACTTCCGGCATCAAGGTTAGTTCTGCCGATAAATTTCAGTTTGAAACCCGGATCGTTTTCAGGAACAACCGTCTGTTGCGCCTCTGCTTGAAGACCAAGAGCCAAAACTCCTGCCGTCAAAACTACGTTTTTTAATAATCTTTTCATTTTTTATATATTTTAAAGTTATAATTAAAAATCCCTCAAAAACTGAACCACAAAGTTATACAAAACATTATTTACTTTAAATAAATTAAAGTGCAATTCTATGTTAAAAAAAATGCAATTAAACTTTTTTTTGACTAACTTTGCACGGTTATGAAAACCATTTTTTTTATCTTGTTATTGCTGTTTTCTACGGTGGTAACTTTTGCGCAAGAGTTTGTCTCTGAGGGTATTAAGACGGCGAGGATACGTCAAAGTGAAAAAGATTTTTCTTATCCTATCTGTCAGTTAGGCGGGGCGTTGGAGTTGCAGTTTGATGTTTTGGACGATAAATACACCGACCTTATTTATTCCGTCCGTCATTGTGATTGTAATTTTGAGCCTGACGATTTGAGTTTCAGTGAGTTTGCCGAAGGGTTCGACTTTCGCGAAATTGACTCTTACGAAAACTCTTTCAATACGCACCAAAATTTTACGCCTTACACTCTCAGAATCCCTAACACCGACATAAAACTCTTAATCAGTGGTAATTACATAGTTACCGTTTATGAGGACGGCGATGCGGAAAAGCCGATTCTAAGAAAGCGTTTTATGGTCTATGATTTTGCCGACAATTCTAGACTCAAAGCGGAAGTTTCACGTCCGTTTATTTCGGAATATTCTTTTGACTGTCAGCAGGTTGCCGTAAGATTAAAAACCGACGTCCAGACCAAGTACGTAAAAGTTTTTGCAATGCAAAACAAGGATTTTTCCTCGCGGCGGGAGTTGGAAGTAAGCGGTTATGAGCCCGGCGGTATTATTTACGAAAAAAACTCCGGCAACAACCTTTTCAAAGGCGGTTCAGAATTTGAGTTTTTTGACGGTAAAGACGTGCATTTTAGAGCCTTAGGTATTGACGAGATAAAATACGAATACGGACTTTATGCCTACAAACTCTCGCCTTTTAAGCCTGTTGACATCTCGTATTCTTTTCAGGAGGATTTAAACGGGGCTTATTACATAAAAAACGACAAAGGTTTTTCACTTGATTTGGAGGCGGTTTATATAAAAGTGCTTTTCAGACTTAAATACGACCGTTATACCGAAAACAAAATTATGATTCTCGGCGAGGCTTTTGACGAAAACGATGAAATGTCGTTCAATTCCGAAAGTGGTTTTTGGGAAAAAGAAGTGCTGTTAAAACAAGGACTTTATAATTTTCAGTTTGTAGAAAAAACAACTGCCGGCGAAAAAAACTTTCTCTCCGGCAGTTGGTATAATACTGAAAACGACTATTTTTTTGCGGTTTACACCACTTTGTTAAAAGACCGCGGCGACAGGCTTATGTTTGTAAAAACCGTCAACACGGTAAAAAAATAGCGTTTACTTTTTTGTTGACTTAAATTGTGGCGATGGAATAAAATATTCTCCGCTTTCGTTGTCGTCGTTCAACATTCTTGGCGGCTGAGAGGTGGATTCAAGCGCACCCCACCAAAGTTCGCTTTCGAGGTTGATTCTCTTGCGTTCTTTAACGGCGGCACGGATAGGCAGAATCGTGAAAGCCGCGTTCCAGTGTCCGACTACGAAAGCCGTTTTGCCGGCCATTGCAGCGTGAACAGCGTTTTGAGCCAACTGATTGCAGAATTTTGAATCGTTGGAATTTGCCGGCGCACTCCTTATAATATAACTCGGGTCGATGTATTTTATCGTGTGCGGCAAGCCCTCTTTCTTGAACTGCTCGTGAATCTTGTCTTTTAGGTAAATACCTATGTCTTTGTATTTTACGTTTCCGGA
>JAEEXW010000379.1 GCA_016287995.1 Bacteroidales bacterium | reverse complement strand
CTTGTCTGACCGGTATATTTTTCATGAAGTCCGTCGTCAAGGGTCGTGATGTCAAGCAAAACCAAGTCCGTAAACTCCAAAACTCTTTTGGCTTTGTCGGAGAAAATCGCGCCCGAAGTGTCAAGGGCTGTGTGAACGCCGTTTTTCTGACAAATCTCAAAAAACTCCGCCGCAAAGTCAGCCTGAACAAGCGGCTCTCCGCCCGACAAGGTTACGCCGCCGCGGGTCTGAATGTAATTTCTGTACCGTTTTACCTCGGCGAAAAGTTCTTCCGGCGTCATTCTGTAAGCAACCGGCGCGTCAGGCTCCCAAGTATCGGGGTTATGACAAAAAAGACACCTCATCGGGCAGCCCTGCAAAAAAACCACAAACCTTATTCCCGGACCGTCTACCGTTCCGAAGGATTCCAAAGAATGAATTTTTCCTATCATACGTTTTTTTTACAAAAAAAAGACTGCCAAAAAAAAGAGTTTTCAGCAGTCTGACATAACGAATATGAATAAAAGAGAGAATGAATATACTACTTTAAATTAACCGACTCTGTCGATTTCGAGCGTTACAATCGTCTTGTTGAGCAACTGATAAGCAATTTCGCCGAAAGCGTAGTTTCCGTTTTTAACGATTGACTTACCTGTAAAGTTGCCGCCAAAGAAGTACGATACGCATGAAAAACAAGCCACTACATCGGAGCGTTTTGCACTCAAACTATCATTGAACATCTTTGCGTAATCCTTTCCGTTTTTCACCAAGTGATACTTGTCGCCCGCATATATCGGCGAGAAAAAGGTTACTGTACCCGCTTTTGTATCCACGATTTTCGTATCGCGGTTGATAAGCGCACCGTTTTGAGAGGTAATCATCTGAGTATAACCGCCGAGTTTTGGTTTTACAACGTTCTCGAAATAGTCCGCAATGTTGCCCGGTTTGCCGTCTATCAAACAATCCGACTGCACAAAACCGTCTTTCGGGAATATGATTTCGGGAGTTTCCTCGTCTATGGTGTCAAAGTTTTCGATTTCTGTTCTTGCCGAAAGGTAATCAGGCAATTCAACGTAAAGAACAACCGCATCTTCCGAATTTAACTTGCCGTCAATACCGCTTGCCGTATAAGGTTTTGCCTTGCCGTATTCGTCTAACTTAGTAGCCGCAATAAAACCTACAACAGGGTTTTTGAAAATGTCGACATACCGCATCGAATTGTTGGCAAATGTGAAATAAACGTCCGTATCAATCGGAATGCTGACAAGCGTAATTCCGTTGTCATAACCGTTTAATGCGATGTCTTGTATATTTTTTGCGTCATAAGCCGCTACTTTTGCATTTTTAGCAATAAGTGTAAAGTCATTGACAAAAATTTTATCTTCGTCCATAACGCCTACGCTGTCAACAAAATAAGGTGTAGAACCGGCAATCCATTTTCCTTGCGGTAAATCTTTAAGTGCCTTTTCACTGCCCGAAAGCAACATTACGCGACCAGCGTTAATAAAGTCAATGACCTCTGCTTTGGAATATAATTTACTCTCCATGTTCTTAGATTTTAAAGTTTTTTACCACGTGCCGAAAATTGCCTTGCAGTCCTCTTGAACCGCCAAAGAATACTTTTGACACAAAGAATACAATCGGTCAACCGCCGCCGACAATGTCAGCCTGCCCATACTGATGTCTTTACGCATCTGATAGATCTGAATCTGCAACACGTAATTCTTAAACTTATACTCGATTTCACCGCTTATAAGTTTAGTCCATTCAATTCGGGTTTTGGGCGGAACAGTAGTTATAGCCATATACCTTTCATTTAGTTAATCGTTATTTACATTTTTTGGCGGGTTGCCCCGCTTATTAAATCTGCGTTAAATTATACATTATTTTTACAATCACCAAATTTTTTACAATAATTTTACAAAAAAATTTAAAACTTTTTTCAATCAATGAATTTATCTGACTTAAATATCGCAATATCAAACACTTGTAATTTTGACTATTGCAAAGTTCCAAGCCCTAAAAAAGTAAATTTTTCCTCCTCGAATGAGATTTCGGCGTTTTTTAATGACGTTGACAAGGAATTTTCGCTGCTAATTTTGGAAAATATCGTCTTAAAAGAAGACATTTTGAACAAAATTCTGAGCAAAAACGCAAATTTTGCCGTTCTCTACTCGGAATATTACGATAATGTTAACAATTATATACCTCTTTGCGACTACACCGAAGGCTCTGTCCGCGATGACTTCGATTTCGGCAAATGTCTTATCGTCAACAACCGCTTGGCAAAAGAGGCTGTCAAAACCCTTGATAAAGAAATTTCACTTGCGGGCTTTTATGATTTTAGACTTCAAATGTCGGTTTTGGGGAAAATCATAAAAACCGAAAATTTCTACACCTTATATAATATAGAGAACAAAGATTTTGAAACCGCACATTTTGCGTATTGCGAGCCGCGCAATCAAAACTATCAAAAAGAGGCAGAAAAAGTTTTCACCAAATTTTTGAAACAGATTAATGCGTACATTCAGCCCGTAAACAGCGAAGTAAAGGATTTTGACAAAATCGTAAATTCTTATAAAACAAGGCTTTCGGTAATTATTCCTGTCAGAAACCGTAAAAACACAATTCAAGACGCGATAAACTCGGCACTCGGTCAAAAGACTGATTTTCAGTTTAATGTCATCGTAGTTGACAATTTTTCGACGGACGGCACAACCGAAAAAATCGAGGAGATAAAAGACCCGCGTTTAATCCACGTTGTCCCCAAAGAAAAAAATCTCGGAATCGGCGGCTGCTGGAATCTCGGCGTCTCTAACGAAAACTGCGGCGCGTTTGCCGTTCAACTCGACAGCGACGACGTATATTCCGACGAAAACGTTTTGCAAAAAATCAACGATAAGTTTATGGCTGAAAAATGCGGCGTTTTAATCGGCAGTTACCGTCTGACGGATTTTGAGATGAAACCTATCAGCGACTTCATCATCGACCACAAAGAATACACAAAAGAAAACGGAACAAACAACGCTTTGAGAGTCAACGGTTTCGGTGCGCCCCGCTGTTATCTTACGTCCCTTATTCGTATAGAAAAGTTCAAAAATTTCTCTTACGGAGAAGATTACGACCTGTGTCTGAGGCTGAGCCGGAAATACAAACTGTCAAGAATTTTTGAAGTTTTGTACCTTTGCAGACGTTGGGGCGGAAATTCTGACGCGAATTTAACCCCGCAAAAAATCACCGGCAACAACACGTTAAAAGATACATTCAGAACCGAAG
>JAEEXW010000378.1 GCA_016287995.1 Bacteroidales bacterium | reverse complement strand
GACAACCGCAGAAACTTCAAATTTACGATTTACAACAAGCAAAACGGACTTTTCAACTCACATATCCGCGCCATAGCAGAAGACTCTGAAAAAAACATTTGGGTAAGTACAAATGATGGAATTTCGTGTTATCTTTTCGGCAAAGGCAAGGTAAAAAATTATAGTCCGCATTACAATATTCCTTCCGGCGAATTTTCTTCCGGTGCGGTAACAAAATTACCGACCGGCGAACTCGTATTTGCTTCTATAAAAGGTGTTTGCAAATTTTTGCCACAAAATGTCCTCAGTGAAAAAGCCCCGCCAAAGGCACAACTTGGCAAAATGCGGATTTTTCTACCTCCCGATTCGTTAAAACTTAACAATCAGAGAGTTATATCCTCTTTCAATCCAAACGGCGTTGTCTTAAAACATTTTGAAAACAACTTTTCGCTCTCGTTTTTTACGGATAATTATGCATATTCGGGCATGATAGAATACGCACTGAAACTTGACGGTTCAGGCAAAGATTTTTACACCGTCCCCGACCCGGAAAACGTGTTTTTTATGAACATCGCACCTGGAAAATACACCTTGAAAATCAAAACCAGATTTATTGGCAGGGATTTTTCTTTCGAGACCACAGACTTAAAAATCACCATTTTGCAGCCGTGGTATCTGACTTTTTTAGCAAAGATTTTTTACATCTTGACCGCTTTGACAATAATTTTCTTCTCGTTTAAAGCATACAAACGGCGCGTTAATATGCGGGCAGAACTCAAAACAGAAAAGCAAACCCGCGAAAAACAAGAGGCTCTTAACGAGGAAAGAATGCGTTTTTACACTAACGCCGCTCACGAAATCCGCACGCCTTTGAGCCTTATAGCCGGACCGTTAGAAGACCTCGCCTCAGACAAAAACTTAGACGAAGCAGTTGCTCAAAAAATCAACCTCATCAATCGCAACAGCCGCAAACTTCTCTCCTTGGTCAACAACCTGCTGGATTTGCGCAAAACCGAAACCGCAAACTTCAAACTCCACGTTACCAAAGGTTATCTTAATAGGACAGTCGGCGCACTAACAGTCAATTACCGCGAACTCAACAGCAACCGCGAAGTAGAAATCCTTTACGAATGTCAGCCGGGCAATTACGAAATGTATTTTGACAATCAGAGCATTACCACTATTGTCAACAATCTGCTCTCTAATGCGCTAAAATACACTGAAAAAGGTTATATCAAAGTATCTCTTTCAAAAAGCGGCGAAACCGCAATTTTGAGCGTAGAGGATACGGGTTACGGCATTTCACAAACCGCTATGCCGAAAATTTTTGATAGGTATTATCAAGGCAATGGCGTACATCAGGTTTGGGGAACGGGCATCGGTTTATCACTCGTTAAAAACCTTGTGGAACTTCACAAAGGCACAATAGCAGTTGAAAGCCGCAGCGGACAAGGCACAAAATTTATTGTTACGATTCCCTCATTAGAAGAGGCTGCCGCACCGGAAGAAAAAACGGAAGAAATCCCCGTTGAAAAAGAACAAAACGGCAAACCTTTGGTACTCATCGTTGAGGACAACGCCGACATTTTGGAATACATTAAAATGGCACTGACAGAAAAATATTCTGTTTTAACCGCCTCAAACGGCGAGTCCGGAATAATTACCGCGATAGAAAAAACGCCGGAAATCGTGGTCTCCGACATTATGATGCCTATAAAAGACGGAATAGAACTCTGCAAAACCTTGAAAAAAGACCTACGCACAAGCCACATTCCAATTATACTTTTAACGGCAAAAGATAGTTTGGAAGACAAAACTGAGGGCTATATTTCGGGCGCAGACAGTTACATAACAAAGCCTTTTAGCGCAAGTCTTATACAAAGCCGAATAGCAAACCTTTTGGAGAAAAAACGTCAACTTGCGGGCTATTTTTCAGCACAATCAACCTCGCAAAAATTTCTCGAAGGACTCTCCGCAACAGACGCTGAATTTATGAAAAAAATTGATGCTTTGATTGAAGAAAACCTCAGCGATTCTGATTTTTCGGTGTCAACGGTTTGCAAAAAAATGTGCATTTCTTCAAGCACGCTCTACCGCAAAATCAAGGCTCTAACCCTAATCAGCGCAAACGAATACATAAAAAAATTCCGCGTTAGAAAAGCCGCTGCATTTTTGGAAGAAGGCCGTTACACCATCGGAGAAACGGTTTACAAAGTAGGATTCGGCTCAACGGACTACTTCCGCGACTGCTTCAAAGAAGAGTACGGAGTAAGTCCGAGCGAATACATAAAAAAAATAAGGAAGAAATAATATTACTTGTTAGCAGCCTTATAAATTTCAATCATATCCTTCATTTTCAGGACTTTGAAACTGCCATGCGTTAAAGTGTCGCCTCTACTGCATTTATCTGCCATTTCAAGGATTTCTTCTTCGGAAAGTTTTCGTCCCAAAAGTTCAGGAATCGAAGTCGGCATTTTGATTGCCTTATAAAAACGTTCCATCGCTTCAATGCCTTTCAAAGCAGTTTTTTCGGGATCGGCAAAATTATTTTCTACACCTGCAACATTGACCGCAAACTGTACGAAACGCGCTATGTTACAATTCATTACGTATCTTGCCCATGACGGCCACAAAGCCGCAAGTCCCGCACCGTGAGCCACGTCAAACATCGCAGAAAGTTCATGTTCAAGTCTGTGCGTTGCAAAATCCCTTTTCATTCCGCAACCCGTCAAATCTTTGGGCGCAAGACTCGAAGCCCACATCAACTGCGCCCTTGCATTGTAATCTTTCGGGTCTTTCAAGACGTCAAAAACGCTGTCCCTAACCGTCCTCATCAACGCCTCGGCAATCGAATCGGTAAGTTTCATATCCGTATCGGGGCTAAAATAACGCTCCATAGTGTGCATCATAATGTCAGTTGCCCCACAAGCGGTCTGAAATTCCGGCAGCGTAAAAGTAAATTCGGGGTTCATAACAGCAAATTTGCAGCGGCAGACATTGCTGTTGTAACCGCGTTTTAAGTCGCCGTTTTCGTTTGTGATAACGCAACTATCGCTCATTTCGCTGCCTGCGGCGGGAATCGTAAGAATTGCGCCTACCGGTTTTGAAGGTTTAGCAACGCCCTTATTATCAAACAAATCCCAGACATCACCCTCGTAATCCAGACCGTAACCAATGGCTTTTGAGGAGTCAATCACACTCCCCCCTCCTATTGCAAGGATAAAATCAATGCTGTTTGCCTTACAGATTTCAATACCTTTTTTTACCAACGACAGTCTCGGATTTGG
>JAEEXW010000377.1 GCA_016287995.1 Bacteroidales bacterium | reverse complement strand
AAACGCAGGGAAATCAGAAGACGCTGTCAAGAATTTATCAACAAAACCGGTCTTGGCATTGCAATCGTAATCGTTAACGGTGTTGATCATCCAACTTTCAATCGATTTTCACCGCAAGAAACTTTTATTCAGGACTTTTACGATTACAACGATTTCAAGTGGAACGGTGTAATGATGCTCTTGAACATTGCCCCGGAGGCTACAAAACATCATTCTATTTATGATGCCGGCAGTCTACATGAATGGGATTTTATTGGTTCAAGACTTGAAGAATATGGCCCGGAAATGAAAGCGCGTTATAACTCAGGAAATTATTACGACGATATAATGTGGTTTATAGAGCATGTTGAGGAGGATTATTTGTATGAAATTTCGTTTCCGTTTTGGAAATGTCTGATATTTGCCGTGATTTTTGGTCTTATATTCTGGGGTGCTCACATCTCGAAATACAAACTGAAACATCTTGCCACGAGTGCAAACAATTATAAAAAGGAAGGCTCGTTCAAACTGACCCAAAACCGCACGGATTTTGTCAAAACGTTTACGACTAAGACTTATTCTCCGAAGAGTTCGGGTTCTTCGCACGGCGGACGCAGTTCGTCAGGCGGCGGACATTCAGGCGGAAGTTTTTAAAGAAAAAAATTAAAAAAGAACTATGAAAAAAATATTTTTTGTGATTTTATTGAGCGCATTGTGTTTTGATATTTGCGCTCAGGTTTCCCCTTTGAGTGTAAGAAAGGGAAACGTGGTTGATTCCAAAGGTGAAATTATGCGTTTGCGCGGTGTAAGTTTTTCATGGCACAACTGGTGGGGACAGTATTATACCGCCAATATGGTCAAGGAGTTGAAAGAAACATGGCATTGCAACATTGTCCGTGCTTCAATCGGCATAGGACCGTCAAACGATTACGTAAAAAATCCCGAATATGCGCAAAAGTGCATTGATAATGTCGTTTCGGAGGCGGTAAAACAAGGTATATATGTTATAATCGACTTTCATTCGCACGACCTTGACCAAAAAACTGCAATGAATTTTTTTAAAATTCAGGCCAAAAAGTACGGAAAATATCCTAACGTAATATTTGAACTTTTCAACGAGCCTGTTAATCAGTCTTGGGACGAACTGAAAAAGTACGCTGTCAGCATAAGCAAAGTTATCAGAAAATATTCCGGAAATTTGATTCTGATGGGTACGCCGCAATGGTGTCAGCAGATTAACCTTGCCGTTACTTCACCGATAGAAGGCGTTAGTAATCTGATGTATACGTTGCATTTTTATGCTAACACTCACAAAGAGCCGCTCAGGGAATCGCTTGAAAAGGCCTTGAAAGCGGGTGTTCCGGTTTTTGTATCCGAGTGCGGTTCTATGAGTGCCGACGGCAACGGCAAAATCAACGAAGAAGAGTTTTCAAAATGGCTTTCGCTGATGGAGCAGTATAAACTGCCGATGATTTTTTGGTCTATGGCGGATAAAGAAGAGGTCTGCTCGCTTTTGAAACCGAATACAGACCCCGACGCTCCTTTAAAAGACAGCAGTATTACCGATTGGGGACAACTCTGCAAAAAATATATTTTGGAGCATAACAAATAAAAGTTACACCTTATATATTATAGAGCAGAATTTTTCAATAATTTGACATTTTCCTCAAAGTTTTCTGCATTAAAGAGATAACTTCCTGATACTAAAACATCTACGCCGGCACTTACAAGTTTGCCGGCGTTTGTGTTATCTACGCCGCCGTCAACCTGAATGAGTGCTTTGGAGTTTTGTTTTAAAATCATTTCCTTGCAGCGCGAAATCTTGGAATAAGAGTTTTCTATGAATTTCTGACCGCCGAAACCCGGATTCACTGTCATTATTAAAACCATATCAACATCTGAAATTATCTCTTCCAACATCGAAACTGGTGTTGCGGGATTAAGTGCGATGCCGCATTGGCAACCTGTTGATTTTATGAAGTTTATGAGCCTATGAGAATGAGCCGTTGCCTCGTAATGAAAGGTCAGCATACCTGCACCGGCTTTTATAAACCCTTCCGCAAAATTTTCGGGTGAGTTTATCATAAGATGAACGTCAAGAAGTTTTTCGGAATGTTTCTTAAAAGCCTTGACAATAGGCAGTCCGAAAGTGATGTTCGGGACAAATTGTCCGTCCATAACGTCGATATGAACCCAATCGGCGGAACTTTTGTTGATTTTTTTAGCCTCAGCCTCTATGTTTGCATGGTCGCAAGAGAGGATAGAGGGCGAAATTATGACTTTTTTATCCATTTTTAGTCTTTTAAAAAAAATTTTTGCAAATTTATAAAACTATTTTTTCATAATTGCTTTTCTATTATTATTTTTACACGTTTATTTTAAAGAAAAAATTATGCATATAGCAATCGCCGGAAATATAGGTTCGGGAAAGACCACTTTAACCGATAATTTGGCTAAACATTACGGTTGGATTCCGAATTACGAAGATGCGGGAGAAAATCCGTATCTTAATGATTTTTACGATGATATGCCTCGTTGGGCGTTTAATTTGCAGGTGTATTTTTTGCACGGCAGGCTAAGAAAAATCCTTGATATAAAAAACTCAGGAAAGGATATTGTTCAAGACAGAACGGTTTATGAGGATGCTTATATTTTTGCCGAAAACCTTTATGAAATGAACCTTATGAGCGAAAGGGACTTCAAAAATTATCTTGATATTTTTGAATTTACGACTTCGCTTTTGCAGCCGCCGGACTTGTTGATTTATCTCAAAGCCGCTGTTCCAACGCTTTTGAAACAGATAAAAAAACGCGGCAGAAAGTATGAAGCTGGTATTTCGCCCGATTATTTGTCAAAACTTAATGAAAAGTACAATTCTTGGACAAAGAATTACGATAAGGGAAAAATTCTCATTGTTGATATTGACGAGTTGAATTTTTCCAACACAATGAACGATTTGTACAAAGTTACAGATTTGATTGATAAGGAATTAATAATTTAAAAATAATAATAAAAATTGCCAATTACATGAAAAAATTACTATTAACTGCCGCTTCTGTTGCGGTGTCGCTCTTGATGTTATCTTCCTGCGGAAATCAAAAAACGGAAGAAACAGTGGAGGAGGATTTTAAAAACGGTACTTATATTGACCAAGCCGTTGCAAAAGCCCGTGAAATAATTTCGCAACTCTCTTTAAAAGAGAAACTTGCACAACTCCAATCGGGTAGTATTTATGTTATCAAAGACGCTTCGGATTCGTTGGGCAACCTGAATTTCGATACTTTGAGAAAGTATT
>JAEEXW010000012.1 GCA_016287995.1 Bacteroidales bacterium | reverse complement strand
ATTCACAAAATATATGAAATATGTTTTGGATTTTGTTCTGTTGAACACATTTTCAAACAGATACGATGCTTTTTCATATTCCTGCGCACTGTAATAAGAATACGCCAATTGAAGGTCGTCCTGAGACTGCGCCCAAGAAATTTTCAGCACCAACGCCAAAACTATTAACAAAAAAATACGTTTCATTCGGTCAACTTTTCTTTAACCTGTTAAAAACTTCCCAAATTACTATTCCCGCGCTCACCGACACGTTAAGAGAGTGTTTTGTACCGAACTGCGGAATCTCTATACATTTTTCACAGAGTTCCATTACAGCATCGTCAACGCCCTTTACCTCGTTGCCAAAAACCAAAGCGAGTTTTTCCACTCCAACCAAATTCAAGGTGTTTAGCGGAATGCTCTCTTTTGCCTGCTCCACGGCAAAAATTTTATAACCCTCATTTTTGAGTTTTTCAACAGCACCAACGGTGGTTTTAAAATACTCAAAATCAACAGATTGTTCCGCGCCGATGGCGGTTTTTCTGATTTCAGGATTAGGCGGAGTTGCCGTTATGCCGCAAAGCATAATTTTTTCAGCCCTGAAAGCGTCAGAAGTTCTGAAAACGCTTCCGACGTTCAACGCGCTTCTCACATTATCCAAAACAACAACGACAGGCGTTTTGGAAGTTTTTTTGTATTCCTCCACCGACAGCCTGCCGAGTTGCTCCATTGAAAGTTTCTGCATTTGTTATGACAACAGTTTTTTTACACAGTCAGCAATAACTTTTGACTCAGCCTTTCCCGCCAAAGCGGAATTTGCCTCTTTCATCACCTTGCCCATTTCCTTGATTGAGGTTGCGCCGGTTTTTGCGACAATCTCTTTTACAGCGGCTTCCACTTCTTCCGCGCTCATCTGTTTGGGAAGGTAGCATTTTATAAATTCCAACTGTTTGCTTTCTTCCTCAACCAAGTCTTCGCGCGACTGCTCCTTGTAAATAGAAATGGAGTCCTGACGCTGTTTTACCATTTTCTGAATGATTTTCAAAACGTCGGAATCTGCAAGTTCCGGGGTCTTGCCTGAGGTTTTAGCCAAAAGGATTTCGGCTTTGATTGCTCTGATTGCTGCCAAACGAAGTTGATTTTTTTCTTTCATGGCAGACTTCATGTCTTCCTGAATCTGTTGTTCTATCGTCATTTTTTTTAAATTTTTATTTTTTAATTTTTCTTTTTTGACAATTTGGTATAATATTCCGCGTTTGTTTTGTCGCCCAGTCTCTGACAGATTACAGCCAAATCCGCCGCGTCAGAGGGACGTTTGTAAAGTTTGTAAAGTCTTGTATAATAAGCCTTTGCCAATGTATAGCGCGGTTTCAACTCTTCCTGTTTCTTTTTAAAAATTTTCAAATTGGCGTTGGTTTTCTTGGCGTTGTAGATTTTTTGCGCCTCATTAAACTCCAATTCCGCCTCGTTAAAAGTTTTTTTTGCCACAAAACTCAGCCCCGTAAAATTATTGGGGTCGAGATTGTAAAGTTTTTGAGCGGTTTCTTCGGTTTTTTTCAGACTGCCGATTTGCTGAGCCGCAACGAAATATTTTTCCAAAACGGCGATGTTGTCAGTTTTTTCCAACGGCAAATTGTTGAAAGCGTAGAAAACTTTTCTGTAATCTTCTTTTTCGTAATATTTGTCAAAAAGTTTTTCCCTTACGTATTCTATTTCGTCGCCGGAAGAAAAAAATTCGGCATAATGTTCAAGGCTTTCGATTTGTTTGTCAATATCCTGTCCTGTCTCGTAATACATAATTGTCATAAAGGCGGACTGTTCGTCTTCGTAATTATGTTTTTTTGCATCGTCAAAATACTCCACAGCCCTGCGCTGGGAACCGGTGTAAAAAAGACACTTTCCGGCGGAGACCAAAACCTCACCACCCGGAGTCAAACCTTTGATATTGTAATAATCAAGCACTTGTGAATAATTCTCAAATGCTTCACCGTATTTTTTTTCATAATACAACTGATTGGCGGTCTGCAAAATCGAAGCGATTTTTCTCTGTCCCAAACACGAAGAAAAAAGAAAGATTACCAACAGCAGTTTAAAAATATTTCTCATTCATTTTTCCCAAAAAAAACTTTTTACCGCGCAAAAGTAGTAACTTTTTTCCTGAAAAAAAATTTATTTTTCCGCCGCCTTGTCGAAAAAAATCTTAATGTCGAGGGGAATCAGCGTTTTGTCGTTGACAGAAAATTCCATAATGCCTTTCAAAACCTTTTTCAAAGCCTCCGCATCGGCATGACTCTGATTTGCGGCAACAAGGAGCGGAGTTTTTCCGCCCTGTCCGCCGTTATCTTTCCAAACCTGACGGGCAAAACTCAAAGCCCAGTCAGAAGCATAATCGTAATAAACAACGCCTATTTTGCAAACCGGCAGTTCCGACGAGATTTTTTCGTTGTATTCAATATCAGAGTTCATATTGATACACAGAGGTTTAACAGAGACAATATCCGAAAGCATCGAGAGAATTTCTTTCGCGCTCTCAGTGTCCAAATCGTTGTAAATAAAATAAACGTCCGCACTTGACAAATCGCTGACGGCTGCCGTCCTGACGTTCATTATCGTTCTCAAATCCTCGGTAAAAACTATCGGCGAGGTGGTTGAAGAATAAATCGTGTTTTCAACAATGTCGCGGCGTATGCTGTTGATGTAAAAATTCCGCGAATTGATAAGCCCCGTAGGATTCCATAGAAATATTTTAAAGCCGTCTTTTTTTACCTGTCTGCCCTGACGGTACTGAACACCCGCCGGCGTATCGTAACCCGCGCCGTCAGGACTGTAAAAATTAAGAGTTCCCAAAACATAAACCGCACAATCACAAGAAGATAAAGCCTCTTCAATATTACTATCAAGAGGTTCAACGACTTCAATTCCCGCCCTAAGCAAAACGCTTTTTAATTCTTGCCTTGATTCGGTAACATCAGAGGTACACTCCGCCAAAAAAACTTTTATATCCTGACTGAAAAAGGTTAAAAACATTTTATTATGAAGTTTTTGTGTTTTTAACGGGAAAATCAAAAAAAATGCCAAAAGAGAACTCAGTGCTATAAATTAAATTTGTAATTTATGTTTTACATTTTTCTATAATTAAGCAACAATAAAATTTGACGGTATTTTTTTTCAAAAAAAATAGAAAAAAAGTGTAAAATAATTTGGTAGTTTAAATATTTTTTTATACTTTTGTAACGTTATCGATGACAAACAAATATTTGTTTTAGTGAGTAGTTAACTAAATTGTTTAATCCGTAAAAAAAAGAAAAGGAGGATTGCTTATAAGAAGAGAAAAAAAGTTTAAATGATAAAAAATGATAGTTCAATAAAAAACCTTTCAGTTCGGAACCTGAAAGGTTTTTTTTGTTGTTATAATCTGCGGAATCGCGTTTTTTTTGACGACGTAAAATTTGCCGGACAAAAGAATAAGTGGTAATTTTAATGGGTAAAAAATTGGAATAAGTGGTATTTTTTAAGGCTAAAAATTTGGAATAAGTGGTATTTTATGCTACATTTGCAACAGAAATAATAAAGAGAACACTATGCTTGAACGTAAATTTTCCGCATATTTAGAGGAGTTTTTGTCAAAAAAAACTAACAAAATACTGCTTGTAAACGGCGCAAGACAGATTGGCAAATCGTATATAATCCGCTATGTCGGCAAAAAAATGTTCGCCAATTATTTGGAAATCAACCTCAAAGAGGACAAAGAAGGCGACAAAATTTTTGAAAGCGCAATTACAACCGACGATTTGTATATGAGGCTGGGCAGTTTCAGCAAAAAAAGGCTCGGCAACGCGGATAATACACTTGTTTTTCTTGACGAAATACAAAGTTATCCCCATATTCTTACAATGCTGAAATTTCTGAATCAGGAAAACCGCTACCGTTTTATAGCGAGCGGCTCGCAACTTGGCATTGCATTGTCTCAAACGCCATCCGTTCCGATAGGCAGCATTGAAATCAAACAGATGTATCCGCTTGATTTTGAGGAATTTTTGTGGGCAACAGGCACAAGCCGTCAATGGATAGAAAATATCAGGGAAAAGTTTAAAACAAAAGAAAGCCTTGACGAAAACACGCATAATCTTATGCTCAAAAGGTTTATGTACTATCTTTTGATAGGCGGACTTCCCGATGCCGTGAACCGTTATCTTGAAGACCGTAATATGCTCAGGGTCAGAACTGTCCACAAAGATATTTTTGACCTTTACCGTATTGACGCCTCTCAATACGACCAGGAAAACAAACTCAAAATCCGCAAGATTTACGACCTGATTCCGAGTTCCTTGGAAAACAAAAAGAAACGTATAATTTACAAAAACATTGAAAACAAAACCGGCAAGCATTTTGCCGATTACGCCGATGAATTTGAGTATCTGACAAATTCGGGCATTGCATTGGAAGTGATTTCGATAAGCAATCCGAAATTTCCGCTCAAAGAATCACAGCAAAAGCGTTTGGTAAAACTTTATCTCAACGACGTAGGATTGTTGACGCATCTTCTGTACGGACTGAATGTCAATGCCGTTTTGCAGGACATAAAAAGTATCAATCTCAGAACAGTTTACGAATCAGTTGTGGCGCAAGAACTTCACGCACACGGTTTTCCGCTCTACTATTACGACAACAAGCAAAACGGCGAAGTTGATTTTCTTGTTGACGATTACGAAAATCTCCGCGCCCTTCCGCTGGAAATCAAGTCCGGCAAGGATTACACAAAACACACTGCACTGAGCAAGTTTTTGGCGGTAAAAGATTACAATATAAACCACGCAGTTGTCTTTTCCAACGCCCGCGAAGTTTTTGAGAAACAAGGTGTTGTCTATATGCCGGTGTATTATGTGATGTTTTTGGACTTTTCCGGAATAAAAAATGAGAATGTGGTATTACCGGAATTAGAAACGGTATAGTATTTTTAATTATAATCTGCGGAATCTGCAAAAAAACAAGATTCCGCAGATTATAATATTTTATTACTATCAAATTCCTGAAATTTGAACCCTTCTTGCTTGTTGTAAAATTTGTTTCTCAATATATTTCACCATATCTCCGAACGTAACAATCTCCTCCAATACATCATCGGGAATATCTATATTAAATTCACATTCAATTTTTATCGCTAATTCGACACAATCCAAAGTATCAGCACCCAAGTCGTTAATAAAACTTGCTTCGGGGGTTACCTCTATCGGGTCTACATCTAATTGCTCTACAACAATCTGCCTTACTCTTTCGGATACATCTGTTATTGTTCCTCCTTGTTTTTGACGATTTATTCGTATTACTATCAGTTCGTCATCACCAAATATATTGCAGATATCGTTATCTAATTTATCTGCTATTATAATGACATTATTATTTTTCTTAGGAGGAAAAGGTTCACTGTTAGTTCCATAGATGAGCGTAATGTAGTAAGCGTCATCAAATCTTTGTTTTCTTGCGTATGCTTCTGATGCTCTGGATACTTTGTTTTCGTTTACTATTTCTTTGAAACTTTGTAGCAAAAGGTCATGCACTTTGTAGTTTTTGATACATTCTTTTGGTATGACCTCTTCAAAATCATTAGAAGAATAATGCTCATACAATGCTTTGATACCTTTCACTGCGATACCAGCAACCGGATTATAGACGGACGCTAATGTGATACCGGCATCCCACGCAAAATTTGAGAATTCATTTTTTTCTGCCATAAATTCAATTTTTTATGTTAAACAATTATTTGCATAGAAATTAAAAAAGAAAGGGTGAGTACTCTTCAATGCTCCAAATTAGGTGACCAAACCTTAGCAAAAACAATGAAGTAGCCCACACCCCTATGCGGAATGTGAGCATTTGCAGAACTGACACTTGCTTAATTATATTGGTCGTTTAATTTGATGTCAGTCCAAGCAAACGCTCTTTCAATTTTATCAATATTTCAATTGCAAATTTAAGAAAATTGGAAATAACTTCCAAATTTTTATGAATTATTTTATTCCAGCCTCTTTCAATAACTGCCTGATTTTTTTGTCGGAAATCGTTGATTGTTCGGATTTGTCGTAAATTGAAAGCAAAACGACATTCCCAGACATAGTTTCATATAACACGTCCGTATACGTTATAACCCTTGCACCGCCGCTTTTGCCTTGTCCCTTTGAACTGATTGCTAACCGTATTTTACGTACTCCACCACCCAAATCTTTCCCTAAAAGCGGATTTTCTTTCAGATTTTCAATAAGTTCTATAACATCTCGTTTTAAAGATTTGTAACGTTTCACCAAATCTTTGACTTCGCGTTTAAAAGAATGAGCAACTTTTATTTGAATTTTTTCCATTATTCATCCTCCCACTCCTTCAAAAAATCTTCCGCTGATTGAAAATCGATTTTCCCATCTTTGTAATCTTTCAATTCTCCGAACGCCTGACGAAGTTTTTTCTCTATTTCTTCATCAATATCGTGTTGCGCCTCAAATTCGACAGCCGCTTTTTCTTTGCGTCTCAAAGTAAGAGATTTGACAAAATTAATCACTTCGCGCAGCAAATTTTCGTTATCCAACAGCGGATTGATACTTTGAAACAATTCCGCTCTCAATTCCATCGTTGTAGTCATAATCACATAAATTTTGATTTCCGCAAAAATAAACAAAACCTACAAAAAAACAAAATTTTACAATCATCTGAAAAGTGAAAAAAAACAACTATTTCGGAGAAGCAACCGAACTTGTAACGGAATATTACAAATCCCATCCCGATGCTGAAAAATACGATTCAAACGTCCAGAAATCAGACATTTACATTCACCCGGTATTAAACCAGTATGACGCTCTGAGTTTCGGCAAAGGAAACTGCGAAGACATGATTGAAATCGGTGAACGCGCTGCCTCTGCAAAAATAAAATAAGCATCAAAAGCCGTTGCTCTTTAAAAATTCGGCAACGGCTTTTTTGTTACCGTCCCAATCGTCTATAAGCCAAGTGTTTCCGACTTTTTTGAGCGTTATAGTATGACTGTCTATTTCATCGGGACCATGAACGTAGTCAAATGTAGAAACCACCGTATTGCCGTCAATCTTAGTCTTAAAATTCTTACATTCGTGCTCAGTGCCGTTGATTGAAGCGTAACAGTCGCCGTTGCCTTCGATGAAATAATACAAAAACTCCTCATCGCCGATGCCGTCCTCCGGCGAAGGCACGTTCCAAGCCTTTTGCAAAAGCGTAAAAAACTCTTCCGTGTAATGCGGTTTTATGCTTTCGTCAATTCTGTGGTCAGGAATGTATTGTATAAGACCGCTGATTGTTTTGTTGATTTCTTCAACGCTGAAAGTTTCTTTTGTCCTATTTCCTCCGCACGAAAACAATGTCAATGCGACAAGGGAAAAAATTACTAATCCTTTTTTCATAATTTTAAAAATATTTTTGGCGAAAGATAAGGATTTTTTTTCAAATCAAGAAATCATACACAACATCGTCATAATTTTTTGGCATTTTTTTTGATAATGTCAACTTAAAACTACAAAATTCAAAGGAAAATCAAAAAAAATTAAATTATGACAGCGCGTGTTTGTCCATATCCGGGATTAAGACCGTTTACCGAAGAAGAAAGTATTTTCTTCAAGGGGCGGGATTTGCACATACGCCAAATCGTAAAACTGCTGGAAGAAAACAAAATGGCTTTCATCACCGGTGCTTCCGGCGACGGAAAGTCAAGCATGGTTTACGCAGGCGTCGTCCCCTATATCCGTGCAGGCTTTTTCAAGGCGCAGTTCAACAATTGGATAATCGCAGATTTCAAACCGCAAAAAAATCCGTTGGAAAGCCTCTCAAACGCCTTCGCTGAGCAAATAGAGTGCGATGAAAGCGTCTGCATGAACCAACTGAAAGAAGGTTTTTCAGCACTGACAGACCTCTATAAATCATCAAAATGCTACACAAAGGATTCCAATTCAGGCAAAAACCTGTTAATCATAGCCGACCAGTTTGAGGAAATTTTCACCAACATAGAGAACTTCAACCAGGGACGCCCCTCCGACGAATCGTATACGGCAATAAATTTACTTTTGGAAACAATTAGAATTTCCATAACGGAGAAACTGCCTGTTTACGTGATTTTTACGATGCGAAGCGACTTTATCTCGCAATGCACAGTCTTTAAAAACCTGCCTGAATATATCGCTTATTCGCAATTTTTTGTGCCGCAGTTAAAACGCACCGAAATTCGTCAGGTGATAGAAGAGCCGGCTATTTTAGCAGGCGGAAAAGTGTCTTCACGCTTAACAGAGGTTATCATCAACAACCTTAATTCGGGTTTTGACCAGTTGCCTGTTTTGCAGCACGCACTCAATCTTTTGTGGAGGATTGCAAACAATGGAGAAGATGTTATGGACTTGATTCACTTAGCAAAAATAGCGGGCATTTCAAGTGAAGTTTTAAGTCCTGACGACAAAGGCGAATTTGACCGTTGGTTCAACAATCTGCCCGAATATCAGAAAAAATACTACGAAAAAACCGATTTGAACAACGTTTTGAACGCTCACGCGGGCATTTTGTACGAATCGGCTTACGATTATTTCATCGAAAATTCTGATTGGGCAGAAAAAAACATTTCGGTTGGCGAGTCAAAAGAAATTATCGAAATCGTTTTTAAATCTTTGACAAAAGTTGACAACAACCGCCCGGTAAGAAACCGTTGTACTTTGAGCGAAATCACCGGAATTATCAACCGTGAAAACGTTACAAACGCCACTGTATGCGGTGTAATCAACATTTTCCGTACTCCGGACAACTCGCTTATAAAGCCGTTTCTTGACCCCGAAAAAACCGAAACGCAGTATCTTTCGGGCGATACGGTTTTGGACGTTACGCACGAGGCGTTAATAAGAAACTGGAAAATGCTTTCAGAATGGGACACGCAGGAGGCGGCTGACATGAAAGACTATCAGGACTTCAACTCGCAAATGCAACTCTGGATAAAAAGCGAGAAAAATCCGTCATATCTGCTGAATTCCGGAAACTACACTTACTTCAACCAATGGTTTAATAGAAGTAATCCAAACCCTTATCTGTTTGTTAAATACGACAGTTCAAAACTTCCTGCAAGACAAAAGTTAAAAAATGCGCAGTTCCGTTATGAAAACTACATTGACTTTCTTGAATCCTCGTTTGTGGCTATTCAGGCAAAGGCAAAGGCGGCAAAACGCAGGGTAAGGTTTATCCTTTACGGCATGTTGATTTTTATAGCGACTCTCGGTGTCTTTACATCATGGGCGTTGAAAGAAAAAGACAATGCCCAAAAGCAGACCGTAGAGGCGGAAAGACAAAAACAATACGCATTAGACCAGCAGGCAATCGCCGTTGAACAGCAAAAAGCCGCCGAAAGAGCCAACAAAATAGCCTCACAACAAAGGGACACGGCTGAATTAAGGGCTTTTCAGGCACTTGAAGCACAGAAAAGAGCCGAATACGCAAGTTATATCGCAGAAAAAAACCGCCGCACTGCCGTTGAGGAGCGTCTCAGGGCGGATTCCAACTATCAAAAAATGCTGGAACAAAAACTTATTTCCGACGCTTTGGGCGACTCTCTGAAAGGCAAAATCGAGGAAAACGACCGCGTACAGAGGGAAAAGGACGAAATCAACAACCTTGCAAAGGCAAACATGCTCGCCATGAAAGCCAAAAACCAGTACAAGGACAAAAAAATGAACCTCAACCTGATTTTGACCGCCGACAGTTACTACAACCTCAACGATCAGTCAGAAAACACGCCGGAATTTTACGATGCGGTGCTTTTTGCCCTCGAAGAGAACAATCTCTTGCAACCAATGAAAACCACTTCTCAGAAAATTATGGGTTTTGCCATCGATGAAGACAATCAAATCATTTGTTTAACTGAGAAGGGACAAATCATTGGTTACAAATTAGATAAAGAAAAAACAAAAGAAACAAAAATCAGCAAAGGCGAAGACAGCAGATTTTCTGTCAGAAAGGCTTGTTTTGCAAACGCGGAAAATCTCGTCTACTCTACTTCTGACAAAAACACATATTACGTTAACACCAAAACCGGCGAAAAAGTAAAGTTGGCTTCACAAGGCGACTACATAAAAGCGGCGTCGGTTTCAACGGACAAAAAACTCTTGGTTTTGGCTTACGAAATGGGAAAAGTTGTAGTCTTAAACTATACTGACCCTGATTCTCACGTAATTAAGAGCATAAATTTAAAGACAAAGTTGTCAGATGTAAATTGTGCATTGAATAATTCCGAAGTGTATATACTTACTGACAAAGGTTCTTTAATAAAATGGAATATCAAAAACGGCTCTCAGAAGACAGTGTTCTCACAATCAGGCAGTAAGGCTACCAATATGGTTACAATTCCGAACAAACGTCAACTTGCGATATGTTTTGATAACGGAGAAATCCAAGTAGTTGATACTAAGAGCGATACACAAGCGGAAAAAATAGCAGGCAGTTATTCAGGTTTACAAAATGTTGTTTATAATATACATTCCGGATTGTTAGCAGTTTCGTGAGTTGACAACCGTATAACAATCATCAACACCAGAGACGATGCCGCAAAACGTCTTGTAATAGAGCAACATTCATTGAACCGTCAACCGGTAGTTTGCATGGGATATGCCTCAGATGATATTCTGTATGTTTTGACCGCAGACAATGCCCTGAGATATTTTTATATGGACATTCAAAAATATATGCAGAAAGTAAAAAGTGCCGACGGTATTATGTTCTTGAACGATCAAAAACTAAAAGTATTCTTAGGAGAGGAGTTTTAACTAAGAAAATTATTGTTTACAAAAATAATCATTATGTTAACAATTGTATTTATATGTTTGACAGCAGTTTTAGCCGTACTCGTTGTAATTATGCAAGTTACCACGAGTCGCAGAATTGCGCGTGCAAGTGAAAAAATAAAAGACAGATACAAAAGCGAGATAAAAAATTTTGAATCAGATATAGACCGTTTGAATTATCTTTTACAAGAAAAAAAAGAAACTCAGACTCCCTTGTCCCAAAGTCTGCCGGAGATGAAAAAACTGCCGGACAATTTTATTTTGGAGCAAAAAAAACTTGAACAGGACAAAGAAGAAATCGTCTTGAAAAACAAAAAGTTATGGGAAATGTCGCTTTTGATTCAGAAGGAGAAAAACCACATTCAACTTCTAAAAAACGACATCGAAAACAAACACCGCAACATCACCGACTCAATAACGTATGCCAAAAGGATTCAGGACGCTGTTTTGCCGCAGACAGACGTTTTAAAAGGTCTGAGCGGTTATTTTCTGTTCTGGCTGCCAAAAGAGACGGTTTCGGGCGACTTTTACTGGATGAAGCGTCAGGGCGACCTGCTCGCCTTTACGGTTGCTGACTGTACTGGACACGGCGTTCCGGGCGCGTTTATGAGCATGCTCGGCGTAACTTTCTTAAACGAGGTCTGCACGGATTTGAACGAAGAGACCATGCCGTCGGAAATTCTCGAAACCATGCGCGAACTTATCATCACGACCCTAAAACAGGACAACTCCTCCCCTCTTGAACCCAAAGACGGAATGGACATGTCGTTTTGCATTCTTAACCTGAAAACCAAGCACCTGAAATTTTCAGGCGCAAACAATCCCATGTACCTTGTCCGGGGCGGCGAACTTACGGAATACAAGGCGGTAAAAAACCCGATAGGACTTTATCCGAGAATGAAACCGTTTGAAAATCAAGAAATTCAAGCCGAAGAGGGTGATTTTATTTACATGTTTTCTGACGGATTTGCCGACCAGTTCAACGGCGAGACCGGCAAAAAAGTAAGTTACGGACGGCTCAAAAGCCTTTTGACAGACATCAACAACGAAACACAGGATCCCGCAAAACAACAGGAAAAACTGCTTGAATTTATAACCTCGTGGCGCGGAAGTTTTGCGCAAATGGACGATATTTTAATCGGAGGGTACAGAATTTAGAATTTTTTTTTAACTTTGCCCAAAATTTAGAAAAAATGAATTCATTAGCAAAAAAATCTGTTTTTATCATACTTGCGGTTGTCATTGTTGACCAAATCGTAAAAATCTGGGTAAAAACCCACATGTTTATAGGCGAAAGCAGTTTTCAGCACTGGGGCTGGCCGATGCAGTGGTTTCAACTCGCATTTACGGAAAATCCGGGAATGGCTTTCGGCTGGGGACTGCCCGGAGAATGGGGAAAAATTTTTCTTTCAGTTTTCAGAATCCTTGCTATCGGCGGAATGATTTATCTAATCCGCTGGCTAATAAAATACAAACAGCCGAAAACGGGATTAATAGTCTGCGGCTCACTGATTTTGGCGGGCGCAATCGGAAACATGATTGACTGTATGTTTTACGGCGTGATTTTCTCAAACACGGGCTATGCTGCTAACACTGTGGCAGAATTTATGCCGGCAGGCGGCGGTTACGCTCCGTTTCTTCAAGGTAAGGTGGTTGACATGCTGTATTTTCCGATGATTGACACCGTTTTGCCTGACTGGGTACCGTTTTGGGGCGGAAAAAACTTCGTCTTCTTCTCCCCTGTTTTCAATATCGCTGACTCTGCCGTAACCGTAGGCGTGGCTCTTATGCTAATTTTTCAGAAAAGATTTGAAATTAAAGAATTGGCAAAAGATAAAAACGAGGCAAATTAATATTTTTTTAGACTTTTCCTTTTGTTAAGAAAATATTTTGTTTTATATTAGCAACGTTAATATAAAATTAAAATACGATGGAAACGAATATAAATATATGCCCAAAAGTCGCCAAATGTCCTATTTTTCAGGAAGGCGTCTTAATCAACAAACTTACCGGCGAGTCGTACAAAAACCTTTATTGTACACGCGAAAGACACGCAGAATGTAAACGCTTTATCGCCAGCAAACAATGCACAAAACCGATACCCGTTAATGTTTTGCCAAACTCTTTTCTCTCCATTGAAGAAATAGTAAAGCGTGTTAACGAAGGATATTGGGATAAGAAAAAATAAAAACGGTGTTTTTGACACCGTTTTTTATTTAATTTTTAATTGGTTGAAGGCATAAGTTTGTTGCCGCCAATTGTTATATAAGTCGGCCATTTTATAATTGAGCCGCCGACGTTGAAAGAGGGTTTGAAAGATACTTTCACGCGGCTGACATCCGGGTTACCGGTTGCCAAACCACAACCAAAACTCAAAATCTTATCCTTGCTTTCACCTTTCAATATTTCCAAAAGGTCAAGCGAAAAACTCAGCGGCATAACTGCGGTCTCGTTTTGAGCAACAGTAAGGCTTTGTGTCATGCTTCCGGCTGTCATTTTAACATCGTCAATCCAAAGAATATATTCCAAGCCCGCAAGCCTTGCCGTCGTAGGATTAGGATTTGTAACGTTGACGTTGACATTCATCGTCAAAGGAAAACTTTTCGTAAGATACGCTGCACCGAGTTTTATAACGTCAGCGGCAGAAACGTCCTTGAAACTTGCCTTGTTAGAAAGATTGATTCCCGCAACAGAAACATCAGTAACGTTTTTCATCGCAAATTTGCAACTTTTAAGCGAGTTTGCACTCTGCAAAATAGAACAGCCTGCCAAAAGCGAAACCGCTAAAACCGCAAAAATCCAAAAAGATAATGCTTTTTTCATGTCTAAAAAAATTTTTTTATGTTAACAATCAGATTATTTATCCCTTTTTACAATATAATCCGCTAAAAGCAAAAGTGAAGTTTTAGCCTCTGAATTCGGAAATTTTTCCAAAAGTTTAACCGCTTGATTATGAAACGAGTACATCATGTCATTTGCATAATCAATTCCGCCAGTTTTTTTCACAAACTCCACGATTTTTTCAATATCTTCGTGACTTTTGGAGCGTTTTCTAAAAATTGAGGTTATCTTTTTCCGCTCCGTTAACGAGGCCTTTGAAAACGAATAAATCACCGGCAAAGTCATTTTTCTTTCCTGAATGTCGTTGTATTTAGGTTTGCCGATAAGTCCCGTTTTCTGATAATCAAATAAGTCGTCCTTTATCTGAAAAGCCGTGCCGATTAGAAGTCCGAACTCTCTTAAAACTTCAACGTCTTCCACTGAGGCTCCGGAAGAAAACGCGCCCGCCTCGCAACACGCCGAAATCAGTGCACCGGTTTTTTTGCGAATTATAGTATAATAATCTTCTTCGGTGATATTCAAGCGATTGGCTTTTTCCAACTGTTCGAGTTCACCTTCCGACATTTCTTTTACCGCGTTTGAAACTATTTTTAAAACCTCCGTCTGATTTTTTTTTAGACTGAGAAGAAGTCCCTGTGCCAAGAAATAATCACCTGTCAAAACTGCAATTTTGGCTTTCCAAAGCGCGAAAATTGAGAAAAAACCGCGTCTGTAAAAACTTTCGTCAACAACATCGTCATGAATCAATGTCGCCGTATGAAGCAACTCTATCAACGAGGCGGCAACCATCGTGGACTCGGAGACCTTTCCGAGCATTTTGCAGGAAAGAAACACAAGCATAGGCCTCATCTGCTTACCCTTGGTTTTAAGGCTATAATTGATGATAAAGTTCAAAAGCCGCGTTTTGGAGTGCATCAACTCCTTAAAATACGGTTTAAACTCTTTCAACTCGTTTTCTATCGGTGATTTTATCCTGTCTAATATCGATGACATAAAAGTTTTTTTTGTAATAAAAAAGCAAATTTATAAATTTGTGATGTAAAAAACGAGAAAAAAATGAATTTTTTTTTATATTTCAACATAACCTCTTACAACCGCTGTCCAGCCTGCGGAGAATTTGTTTACGGTTTTGAAGCATTTTGCAAGGACTGCGGACTTAACCTCTGTCTAAACAACTTTACCACAAGCGGTTACAGAGATTATACTTTCAAGTTTGTTTTCAAGCATTAAACGCCTCCATTTTCTCGGACAAAATCTGCAAGGCGTTTTTAACCGCCGTCTCAACAGTCTTATAATCACTCAAAACGTTGAGACGGTAAACAAAGCCGATGTTGAAAAACACCTTTTTTTCTTCCGAGACTGCGTAAAGCGGCAGTTTGTTTTTGCGGTATGCCTCCCTTACAAGCCTTTTCATGCGGTTTCTGTCAACGGCATGTTTGAAATAATGTTTTCCGACCGATACAAGAAACTGATTTTGAGTAAGTTCCCCGTCGTTACTTAAACGAAAATACACACTGAAAGGGAAAACCCTGAAAGATTTTCCCTTCGTGAAAAGTTTTTCCGTCCTAACAACGCTTTTCAGTTTTTCGCTTCTTGAAAGTCCGTATTTTTTAGGCATAAAAATTATTTACTTCTTTTTGTTGGCGGCGGTAATAAATTTTTCCAACGCCATAATCATTGACGGGTTTTCCTCCGTCGGGGCTGCTATATCAAGCGTATAACCGAGTTTTTTGATTTCCTCGTGAGTTGTTGCACCAAAAGCGGCAATTTTCACATCGCCCTGTTTCCAGTCGGGGAAATTCTCTTTCAGAGACTTGATTCCCGAAGGCGTGAAAAACACCAGAACCTGATATTTTGAAAAATCCTTTTCTATATCCGACAAATCCGCGCTGACGGTTTTGTAAAGCGTGATTTCCTTGTGAAACATTTTCATCTTGTCGAAAAACTTCGGTATCTCATCGTTGGAAACATCGCCTTTTACAATCAAAACCTTTGCATCAAGATGCTTTTTGATGGTATCCGTTATGTCCGAAATTGTCTTGGTGCCGTAAAAAATTTTCCTTTTACGGAAGATTATATATTTTTGAAGATAAAGCGCGATAGCCTCAGTCGTGCAAAAATAAAGCATATCCTCCGGCACGTTGAATTTTATCTCTTTTGCAAACTTAAAGTAATTGTCTATACCGATTTTGGAGGTAAAAACGACGGCGGTAAAATCGGGCAGGTTTATGTGCTGACCGCGGAACTCCTTGGAAGTTACCCCCTCCACTTTGATAAACTGTCTGAATTCAACGTTAAATTTCAACTTATCAGCCAACAGCTGGTAAGGATTGTTGCTCTCAGCCGCAGGTTTGGGCTGCGAAACCAGTACGTTACTTATTTTCAAAATTATTCTCTTTTAATTTATTCATATTCTGTCCGTAAACTCTCTCTTTTGTTGTGCCGGCCGTCAATCGGACAATATTTTGACGGCATAAACAGCGGGTAAAAATTCCACGCCGCAAAGGTACAAAAACAAATAAAAAATCGGAAACCGTTTTTCAAATATAATCGAAAAAAGTTGAAAAATTTTCCAAATCTCCGCCAAAACGCACAAAATCACGGTAAAATAAAAGGCAAAATCGTGAATTGCCGCCGAAGTTACATAAAAACTTATAAAGTTTACTACCGTTAACACCACGCCCAATGCCTGAAAAATAAAAGAAGAACGTTTGTAATAAAGCGAAAAAATACTATGGCAGCCGAACAATCCCGCCAAAACGCCCGAAATCATTCTTTTTATCAGATAAAAACCCGTAACAACAGCGATTAAAATCATCAACGCCTTGCCAAAATTTTCCACAAAAGCACTTTCGTAACGGAAAAGGCAAACGCAAATCACAAGAACGGCGTTAACAAGATAACAAATAAAAAGCATATACCCTGCTTTATCGGCGTTGACGTTTTTTTCGGAAATCGCATTATGGAAGGCGTTATCGTAAAATACAGCCAAAAACACCCGTTTTATGCTGTCAGAAACGTAAAACCGCGCCAAAAGTATCAGCGTAACACAAAAAAACAACGGCAAAAACACCTGCCAAGGATATACTTCCTTGAACTTGTCTTTGTTCAAATCTATGTGAAACCTTTCGTAAACCGGTGGCTTAATTTTTACAAATTCCGCTTTAATACCGAAAGAAGTGAAAATAATATCTTCATTTTCAGACGAAAAAGGCATATACAAATTTACGGAATCCGCCTCGGACAGTTCCAAAGCCGATGCCGAAAAATAAACCCGCGAAGTAGAATCAGGTTCCATACCAAAAACCATCAAATAAAGAAATATTATCAGAATTTTTCCCATTGTACGTCGCTACTTTTTATTTAATTTATTTTCCGATACAAAAGTTTTTGAAAATGTTACCAAGTACTTCATCGGTTGTTATCTCATCGCCGGTGATTTCGGCAAAGGCTCTTAAAGCCTCCCTAATATCCTGCGAAACAAATTCGCCAGAAAGCCCTGAATTTAAGGCTGTTTCAGCACGTTTTATGGCTAAAAGTGCCTCAGTAAAAATCGTAAAATGACGGACATTTGTCAAAATAACTTCGTCCTGTGAAAAATCCGAAAAACTAAGAGCAGAAATTTTGGAAAAAAGTTCGTCCAAGTTTGTTTTTTGTTTTGCAGAAATTTTTACGATACTTATCTCAGAAGGCAAAACAGAGACGTCCGCATGTTTATAAACATCTGATTTATTGACGGCTGCAAGGAGTTTGTGTCTGGGAAAGTCCTCCGGAATGATTTCTGTAAATTGCTT
>JAEEXW010000376.1 GCA_016287995.1 Bacteroidales bacterium | reverse complement strand
CTTCACTATTAGTCAAGTAGAGGGAGAATATAAATTAAGAAGCGGTGAAACTGATCTCGTTGTTAATCTCCAATCAGCTTTTATAAAGGCATTAAGTGCTGCAACCACTAAACTTGATAACGATAAAATCACTGTTGCTGCCGACAAATATTATGTTGTACCCGTAGGCAAAACAATGGGCAATAGCGGGCAGAATACTATCGCAGGTAAAATTTATAGTCTTGAGAAAAAAATTGGTGAATTTTCAGTTGCAGCCAAAACAAAAATAATTTTCAGCTCTGGTAAATTGTTGAAAAACAATTCGACAGGTGCGTATAAATTTGCTGACAATCAGTTTACATATAGTGAAGAAGGTTATACGAGTACGTTCACATTCAACGACATAGATAATTGGAATAAGCAGCAATTTGACGGAGTTGAATGGGTAGCACCTACACAAGCTTCTTTGAATTATTTGCTTACACAACGAAAAAATGCTACAAATTTATTTAATAGTTGGGTAACAATTAATGGTGTTAGTGGCATGATTATCTTGCCTGACGATTATAATACCGAGACTACCATTGAGTGGACAGATTGGAATACATTAGAAACTGACGGAGCGGTATTCTTACCTGCTGGCGGTAATTGGGGAGCATATTGGACTTGGACTATTGCTAACAACGATTATTCGATTTATTTGAATTTTACTCCGACAGAAACTGCCTCAGCAAGTAATGGTTACTATAGAAATCAACCTCTTAGCGTTAGATTGGTACACTACTTTACAGTAGAATAACTTTATAAAATTAGCAACGACTATCGAAATGTTATTTTTGGTAGTCGTTTTTTTGTGTAAAATGATGTTATAAAAATTTGTTGGAGTCATAAAAACTTTATAAATTTACCTGAAATTTTTTAATCATCAAACAATCAAATTTATTATGAAATCATTAAAAGGAACAAAAACCGAGCAAAACCTTATGGAGGCTTTTGCCGGGGAAAGTCAGGCACGCAACAAGTACACTTACTACGCGTCAAAAGCAAAGAAAGACGGATTTGTACAAATTGCCAACCTCTTTGAAGAAACTGCAAATCAAGAAAAAGAACACGCCAAAATTTGGTTTAAATTGCTTTGTGGCGGAAAAGTTCAGGATACCATCGCCAACCTTGAAGATGCTGCTAACGGCGAAAATTCAGAATGGACAGATATGTATCCTCGTATGGCAAAAGAAGCCCGCGAAGAAGGTTTCAACGAGATTGCCGACCTTTTTGAAGGTGTTGCCGCTATCGAAAAAGAACACGAAGAACGTTACCGCAAACTTCTGAAAAATATTCAAGACAAAATTGTTTTTTCTCGTGATGGCGATTGCATTTGGCAATGTTCCAACTGTGGACATATTGTTGTCGGCAAGTCGGCTCCCGAAGTTTGCCCCGTGTGCGAACATCCGCAGGCTTATTTCCAAATCAAAGCAGAAAATTATTAAGACATCCGTTTTTTAGAAAAATTTTAATAATGTAGAGTTGCAAATTTTGCGGCTCTGCATTTTTTTTGCTAACTATGCAAAAAGACTGCATAGTTGGCGTTTAATTTCGTCGCAGAAATCAACGGAATTTTCTTGACGAAATTTTGAAAAAATCATATATTTGAAGACAAAATTTAAAAAATTACAATTATGCGATTCATTATTACATTACGTATTAATGCACGAAAATTCGGACGGTTGTTGCCGCTGAATTATCAGTATGAAATGTCGGCGGCAATTTACAAAACATTGTCGTCTTGCAGCGAAGATTTTGCCTCTTGGCTTCACGACAACGGTTTTAAAACCGACGAAGGAAATTTTTACTTTTTCGCGGTTTAATATCCCGTCGTTTAGGATTTTAAGACAATCGAACCAGTTGGAATTGCTTTCTGACCAAGTATTTTGGCAGATTTCGTTTTTGCCCGAAAACTCTACTCAGACTTTCATTGGAGGCGTGTTTGAAAACCGTGTTTTTGAAATCGGAAATCGTGATTCAAGAGTTCAGTTTGAGGTGGCAAATATTGAGATTCTTCCGCCACCTGAATTTCAAGAGACGATGTGTTATAATGCTGTTTCGCCAATTTCGGTAAGTTTTAGGGACGAAAAATGGCGCGATTGTTATCCACGTACACTCGAAGAATTTGCTAATGCCGATTGGGTAAAAGAGCGTCTTTTGGTTAATCTTTTGGATAAATATTCTGCGTTTTACGGTGAAGATTTTCAAGGAGAAAGTTTCTTGGATTTTTCGGTTTTGACAGAGCCAAAATCATCGCTCGTAACCATCAAGTCAGGTACTTCTGCCGAAACCAAAGTCAGAGGCTTTATGTGCCAATTTACCCTCAACGCACCGCCAGAACTTCAACGTATAGCTTACGAATCAGGCCTCGGCGAACTCAACAGTCAAGGCTTCGGATGCTTGGAGATAATGTAAAAAAAACATTAAGAAATATTTGGTGTGTTAAGAGAAAGTTAGTATATTTGGAAATGAATAAAATCAAATATTATGAGATTGCATTTTAGAACAACACCTAATACAGAACCTATACCGACGGATTATTTTCCCAAAATGGTTGGTGTCTTTCATAAATGGCTTGGTAAAAATAACGACGAGCATGGAAAGGTATCTCTTTATTCGTTTTCGTCGTTGTTTAGGACGCAGTTGGATAGAGGAAAAATTTCATGTCCTAATGGTGCGGGATTTTTTATCAGTTTATACGATGAGTCAAAGGCCAAAAACATAATTCAATCAGTGCTTGATGCGCCAGAAATGTTTTCAGGTCTTATTGTTACAGACTTGACGATAGAAGAAGACAAAGATTTGTCCGACAGGGAAATCTTTTATTTTGCAAGCCCAATTTATGTAAAAACTTCGGATAAAGATAATAAAACCACCAAAGAGTTTACTTTTAATGACCCATCATCGGCGGAAATTATGACAGACTCACTGAAAACCAAAATGCGTATTGCAGGTTTGCCGCCTGACGATAGTTTGGAGGTGAAATTTGACGTTTCGTATTCCAAGAAAAAACATACCGTATTGTGGTACAGAAACATAAGTATGAGGGTTAACAAATGCCCTGTAATTATTAAAGGTCGTCCCGAAACCAAATCATTTGCTTGGAATGTTGGAATCGGTAATAGTACTGGAATTGGATTAGGTGCAATTTATTAAAACTTGAAAATTATGTACGCAGTAAGATATATAGGTAAATTCGGGTTTATTAAACCGTGGACTGCTGTTCGTGATGGAGAGACTTTCAGTCAGCAGTTTTTAACACCTTC